>JADGDF010000014.1 GCA_016745055.1 Thiotrichaceae bacterium
TTTCATACTCGTTCTCCTAAGTTTACAAAACTTGTTCTTTCTTATATCCTCCTTTTCGCAAAATACCATCTTAAATTCCGTGATACAACTCTATTGTACTTTCTTAAAATCTGAGTTAACCTAAACAAATAGTTGCTCATGGAAATAATGTTATGTCTCAAGCACAACAACTTCTTTCACTTTCTCGTGCAGCCCGTTTAGTCGGTGTCAGTCGAAGCACATTACAGAAAAATATTCGAGTAGGTGCATTAGAAACTTTTGAAGGTAAAATCGCAATTACAGATTTATTGCGTGTCTACCCAAACACTAGCATGGAAGATGAAACCATGTTAGAAAAAGTGACTGAAATTAAGGCAAAAGCACGCCCAAAACGCGGTCAACATGATGCGACCACCTTACCCAGTCCTGAGGTACTTGCCTCTCGTCTCACGCTATTGAATCAAGATTTAATTAACATCAGTTCTTGGCTTAACCGATATACTTGCTTGATTGATAAAGTCAAACAAAAATTACAGGCGCTTCAAATCAGCGACAATGAACTACTCAACAAAGAAATTCCTGCGTTATACGATTGGCTAGAATCAGAATTACAAGCCCAACCAACCCAAGTGGACAAAAAAGCACAGTTATTTGCTAAAAGTACTTTTTTACGCCTCATGGCAGCTAATATCAAAGTATTGCCCAGTGGACGTGAATTTTTCGTAGAAGGGACTGCCTCTATTTTAGAAGCTGCATTACATGCAGGGCTTAATCTAAGCTATGGCTGCGCGAGCGGTAACTGTGGAGCGTGTAAGGCTCGGATTATATCAGGCGAAGTACACAAAATTCGAGAACATGATTATATTATCAGTGACAGAGAAAAGAATCTGGGTTACATGCTTATGTGCTCCAACACAGCCATCACTGATTTAGTATTAGAAGCCGCTGAAGCAAAATGTTCAGAAGATATTTTATCTCGAAAGATTGTTGGTAAAGTTAAAAAGCTAGAAAGATTGACGGAAGACATGGTTTTATTACAGGTACAAACACCGAGAACTAAAACTTTACGCTTTATTTCAGGTCAATCTGTGACATTAACTTTAGCCGAAGATATTAGTGGAGATTATGCAATTGCAAGCTGTCCTTGTGATGGTCAACATCTGCAATTCCACATTTGTAAACAGCCAAATAATGTTTTTGTAGAATATGTATTTAATCAACTTCAACCATTACAAACGCTGTTAATTGAAGGTCCAAAAGGAAATTTCCTTTTACAAAAAGAATCCACCAACCCCGCAATTTTTCTTGCTTATGAAGAAGGTTTTGCACCAATAAAAAGTTTGATTGAACATGCCACTGCTTTAGAGTCAGCAGAAACATTGCATTTGAATTGGTTTGCAGCTTCCACGGGTAGGCATTACTTAAACAATTTATGTCGAGCTTGGGGAGATGCTTTGGATGAATTTTCCTATAACAAATACATTGCTTCTGAAGCAGAATTATCGACAGAAATTAGTGCAATGTTGCAAAAGCAAGCTAATTTAGCCCAATCAGAGATTTATGTAGCGGGTAAAAAGATTTTTGTTGATGCTTGTACCGCTAACCTTGCGGGTTTAAAAATACCTGAAACACAAATACATACGATAATTATGGATTCATAACGACAGCAAGAAGAATATTGAAGCATATAGGCTAATAAAAAGGAACTGAATCCAGCAGAAGTTGTCCACTTGCAAAGAGCTATGTCAAAACCACAGAAAGCAGACTACACAGTATGTTGAATAAGTGTCTCATGTTAATGGCTAAAAAGTTTAGGACTGTATTTCCATACCAACGAGACTGTAAAAAAACTATCCTAAATTGTTGATTTTACGTTGTTGAAAATGCCAACATTGACGTTTTTTTACAGCCTCAAAAAAGTCATAATTCATCTTGTGCATCTGGTTGTTTGTCTGATACCTTTGAAAGGGCTTTTAGGAATTTTTCTCTGCTACTCAGTTTTGCTCTTTCTTCCAAATAGGATGATGTCATCAGTGCTGACATTTTTTCAGCCACCGCCATTGTAATAAATTGATTGATAGAAATACCATCCTGCTGAGCTAATTTTTTTATTTGTGTATGTAATGAATTTGGAATGCGTAAGCTAAGTGTGCTCATTTTATTTTTCCTATTATTTGTAAAAACTCTTTTGGGGTCACTGCTTTAATTCCAAATTGCTCAATGTCAACAAAGTCTTTTAAATTATATGTTACTATGTATTCACTTTCAGACTCGACAGCAATTTCAAGTACCATATCATCTTTTGGGTCTTTTAAAAAAGGCCGCCATAGAAAGAATACTTTTCTCCGATCTGCTATTTTGGAAGAGGAACTGGATCATCAATGTGACCGTGTCAAGCTATGTACTATACAACACAAGATATATCCTTACGACAATAATTTGGAAGAAAAGATGGTAAATCCTAATTCATTAAATATTGAAAAAAGTTTTGCTTCTTTTAAAGATGGAAAATTAGTCATTCAGGAAGCAATTTCTGATACAGAATATAAAACATATAAGCTGCATCAGGGTATAATCGCATCTTTTGGAAGACGACACCAATTAATTGAATGTGTAGATTTAAACTATCATGAATATGAAAACTATTTATATTCTGTGATAGAACAGTATCCAACTTCACATGTCCTAGAACCAAACATCTTAGAAGATATATCGTTAAATTCAAATCGCCTTATTTTAAACTTTCTTTCCATTTATAAAACCTTTATAGACCACGCAGCAGCAATGTTAGTCAGGGAGTTTGGAAACGATTCCAATGAATTTAAGCAATTTAAATCATTTCTTTCACAAAAATATGAAAATGAATTTTTTTATAGATTCTTATATAAGTTTAGAAATTATTGTCAACACTGTGGTATGCCTAATCTATCCTATAAAGTTTCTATTGAACGCCAACCTGATAATAGTTATGAATATTCTCTAACTTTATCTCTTTCTTCAAAAGAATTACTAAATAAATACAACGGTTGGGGAACATTTGTAAGAGAAGTTCTCCTTTCCCAACCTGAAGCATTTGATATTCACCCATTGTTGTTTGAACTTTATAGAGTATTAAGATCAGCATATATCATATTTGTTAGAGCGTTTAAATTTGATCTCGTTCTCGAAAGTAAGCTATATATCAACTCGTGTCTTCAAAAGTTCAATGCGGAAGGACACCCATGCGTCACAATAGGTTCCATCTCGAATGAAGAACTAAACATGGAAATTACGGATTGGGTACCTGTAAATATACTTAAAAAAGTTGAAATGGTAGAAACGTTGTTAAACCAACAAAAAGATTCTATTTAATGGAAATGACTAAATCTTTAGGCCTTGAAAACCACAAAGATATTAAAAATACTTTTAAAAAATGAACTCTCAACGCGGTGTTATTCTAATTATTGTTTTATGGTTTATTGTGATTGTCAGTGTGTTAGTGGCAACATTGGCAAGCGAGACTCGTTTGTCAGCAAAAACGGTATTTCATAATAAAATAGGTTTGCAAACATGGAGTGATACTTTGACAGCTCTTCGTTTAGCCGAAATGGAATTATTCATTTTGCGAATGCCTATGCATCCTGACAATGAAGAAATGCAAAAGCCATTGAGCGAAAGGATCAATCGTGCTTACCGATTTAATGGCCAAGAAATTGATTTATCTTATCCAGCACCCAAAACCGTTAAAGTAAGAATTTATGACCATTCTGGCAGAATTAATCTCAAAAGACTCAGTCAACATCGTTTTCGTGAATTATTGAAAAAAATAGCAGGGTTTGGTGAAACTGAAGAAGATGCACAGAAATTAAATGAACTTATGGATGCTTGGGAAGATTGGAAAGACTCTGATGACATGAAACGAGCCAATGGTGCTGAGGAAGATGAGTACAAAGAATTAGAGCAGCCTTATAAACCTCGAAATGGCCAGATAGAAACTCTAGAAGAAGTTTTGCTCATTAAAGGGTTTGATGAAGTGTTCAAAAATGTGAATTTAAACACGGCATTTACGGTGTATGGCAACAAAACCTCAATTAATCCCAATTTGGCAACTCGCGAAGCGCTTGCTATGATTCCAGGACTGACTGGCAATGTGATTAATGCTATTTTAAGCCAACGTCGTGAAAAAGAGCTGAAATCTTATAACGACATTATTGAATTAGTGGATAATAACCAAGAAGATTTAAAAGAATTTTCTCAAGCCCGTCCGTGGTTATCTTTCAGCACCAGTGACTATTACACGATTGCCATTCAACGAAATACGCAGCAAGACACTGTAGCTAATGATGATAATTTAGAAAAATCTGACAAAATGCCACAGATTGGAGAAAATAATTCAACGCGACAAGAAACGTTTCAAGTAAAAAATGAGCGAGCGTTTATGGTGACTGTCCAGTTGGAAAGAAGTAATAATAAACTACCGAAAGTATTACGTGTTGATCCTTACGGTACTTTGCCCGACACACGCCACAGTGATATGCCACTTCCTGAAGATAAAGAAACGACTAAAAGTTTATTTGAAGATTGAGTATGGACATTGAGTTCGATCCAGATAAAGCATCATCAAACTTCATCAAGCATGGTATTTCTTTTGAAGAAGCATCTACAGCACTGCTTGACCCATTTGCTTTGGTTCGTGATGATCCTGATGCAGAGAGTGAAAACCGTTGGGTGTTAATAGGTATGAGTAATCAAGCAAGATTGCTCACTGTTGTTTATACTCTGCGGAATGAACGTGTTCGTCTTATTTCAGCACGTAAATCAACTAAAATGGAGACAAAAAACTATGCGTGAAGAATATGATTTTTCAAATGCAAAAAGAGCAAAGGATGTACCTCATCTTTCAAAATTGCAAGCTGAAACCAAGAATAAAACGTGTGTCACGATTATGTTAGATAATGAAGTCCTTCAAAGGTACCAAGCAACAGCAGAAGCAAAAGGAATTTCATATCAAACATTGATTAATAACATTTTAGTAGAATCAATGACTTGAATGTACATTTGAGTTGGATGGAGTTTACAAACTTTCTCATAATGTTTAAACGTTTTTAGATAGATTATAAACGTTGTTCCGCACTTATTTGTTTAAAAATTAAACATGCCTAATAAAAAAAAGCCCAAACCATCAAAATCAACTTCATCTCAATCTTTAGATGCTTTAATTCAGAAAGCGGTTGGTTTACACCAAACAGGGCAGATCACTCAAGCAGCCACACTTTATCGCCAAATTTTAAAAATCACCCCTAACGATCCTCACATCCTGCATTTATCAGGTGTTGCCGCTTACCAACAACAACATTATAGCCAAGCAGAAAAGTGGTTACAAAAAGCCATTGGTTTGAATAACGATATTGCTGACTTTTACATGCATTTAGGGTTGGTTTTTCATGCTCAGCAAAAATATGACAAGGCCATCCAAACTTATCAAAAAGCATTGCAGTTCCAGCCTAATGTCGCTGAAATTTATAATAATTTAGCAGCTAGTCTTCGAGCAACTCAGCAATTAGATGCAGCTGTGCAATGTTATCAACAGGCGGTGCAACTTAATCCAAACTATGTGGATACACATTATAATTTAGCAACAACATTAGAATTACAAGAACAGTGGCAATCTGCGATACAAGTTTATCATCAAGTCGTCACATTAAATTCTCAACATGTCAATGCCTGGCATCGTTTGGGAAATATATTGAGGCAACAGCAACAATTTAATGAAGCCATTCAGTGTTATCAAAATGTACTTAAATTAACACCTAATTCTCCCGAAGTTTATAACAATTTAGGCTTAATTTATCAAACTCAAAATCAACTTAAATTAGCGCAACAACATTTACAACACGCTATTCAACTCAATCCCAAATTTGCAGAACCTTATAACAATTTAGGCAGTGTGTTAAAAGCGCAAGCTCATTTTGAGCAGGCGACTGCACATTTTCAGCAAGCTATTCAATTAAAACCTAATTATGTTGAAGCGTACTACAACTTGGGCAATGTGAACGCAGCACAAATGAATTATGAACAAGCCATTCACTGTTATCAGCAAGCCATCAAAGTAGATAAACCATATGCGCCTGCTTATCACAATATGGGTGTGATGTACGACAAGCAAAATCAGATGGAAGCTGCGATAAACAGTTACCAGCAAGCACTGCAATATCAGCCTGATGCAGCAGAAACTCATTTTGATTATGCAGTGGCTTTGTTGAAACAAGGAGAATTTCTCGAAGGTTGGTCTGAGTATGAATGGCGTTTTAAATTGGGCAAAGGCAATTATCCATTTTTACCCAAACCTCGTTGGCAAGGGGAAAATTTACAAAATAAACGTTTATTGATTCATTGGGAACAAGGTTTTGGTGATACGATTCAATTTGCTCGTTATTTGTCCCTAATTAATACAGATAGAGTGCTATTTGCTTGTCCACAAATATTAGCGCCTTTATTTGAAAAAATGTCCAATGTAGAAATTATCATTGCTGATCATATGGAACAAACACTTTCAATAGATTACGATGTTTGGTTACCATTATTGAGTCTACCCCATGTATTACAAACTACATTAGATACCATTCCCGCACAAGTCGCTTATATATCGGCAAATTCTAAAAAAGCTGTCTTTTGGCAGGCTCATTTACCGCAAACTGGATTTAAGATAGGTATCGTGTGGGCAGGTCGTGCAACCCATGAAAATGATCAAAATCGTTCTTGTCCTATTACTTACTTTCTGGCTTTAGCCCAATTACCTAATGTCCACTTATTCAGTTTGCAAAAAGACAACAATCAAGCATTGCCTGCAGATTTGCCTTTAACTTTATTAAATGAACATTTACATGATTTTAGTGATACTGCAGCGATTATTGCCAATTTAGATTTGGTTATTTCAGTGGATACAGCTGTAGCTCATCTAGCAAGTGCAATGAACTGCCCTACCTGGTTATTATTACCTTATGCAGCAGAGTGGCGATGGTTAGTGGATAGAAATGACTCACCTTGGTATCCCAACATGCGATTATTTCGACAAACGCAAATTGGAGATTGGCAAGGTGTGTTTGAGCAAGTTATTGAGCAAATCAGCTAAAGCCTAAATCATTTTTACGGATGAATAGGTAGCCAAGTAGTAAAAATAGTTTCTCCTGGTTGACTGACACATTCAATTAAACCACCATGCCGACTAATTAACGACTGCGCAATGGATAAACCTAATCCTGTACCTTCCGCACGACTTGTGATTAAAGGGTAAAAAATCTGTTCCAGCATATGCTCAGGAATACCTGGCCCATTGTCTTTTATATCAATACGAACAACTAGTTTGTAACGTTTATTAGCTAACGTCAGTTGCCGGTGTACGCGGGTACAAATATGAATTGTGCCTTTTTTATCCATGGCTTGCACCGCGTTGCGCATGATATTCAAAATAGCTTGAATTAGTTGATCAAAATCGGCGTAAATTTCAGGAATACTGGGATCATAATCAAATTCGATATGAATACCTTCAGACACTTCTGACAATACTAATTGCTGAACATGAGTTAAAACGTGATGAATATTAACCCATTGTTTTTGTAATATGGTTTTCGGCCCTAACATACGGTTCAATAAATTTTGCAAGCGATCTGCTTCACCAATGATAATTTGCGTGTACTCCTTCAATTGCTCATTGGGTAATTCTCTTTCTAATAACTGCGCTGCACCGCGTAATCCACCTAATGGATTTTTAATTTCATGTGCCAAACCACGAATCAAATGATGTGTTGCTTGTTGTTGGGTGAATAGATGCTCTTCTCTAGCAACTCGTAAATATTGGTCAATTTGTACTAATTCCACCAATATTTTATCCAATTGAATATTTCTGCGTTTATTACTGGTTAAAATAGGCGTAATACTACAGTCGACCGTAATTATTTTCCCACTGGCCAAATGTAAACGTATACCTCGTTCAACTACAGGGCAGTGTTTATTAACAGCCCGTTGAATGCTGTGAATAAATGACTCATTTTTGGCAAATAAAGTTTCCACAGGCAACCCATGTACTTGCTTTGCACTGATTTCTAGCAAAGTTTCTGCTGAGGGGTTAATTGTGCCTAAACGCAGTTTTTTATCAAACCAAAGTACAGACGTTGTTAAATTTTCAACAATTTGTTTAGCAAAGTATGTATGAATCATGAAGTTAAAAAGGTATTTTTCTCGAAAATATTTCGTAAGGTATTTATATTCTATCCATGTGCTTTACAAACCTTGTTACTTTGTTTAACTAGAATTAATAGCCATAAAAGTGACAAAAGCGGTATTAGCATTGATAATCTCAATGTGTTCAAAGCCTAAGTGATCTAGCGTTTCTATATACCAAGTAAATGGCTTAGTTACTAAAATACCTTCAATTTGTTGACGCTTTTGTTCAATCTCTTGTTCAGAGACACCATTAGCCCGTTTCATATCATAATACAAGTCATGTGTACATTCGCTGGAGGAAACTTTGTCCGTTAAAATTAGTGTACCTCCCGGCGCTAACGAACGTTTAATCGCTTCAAGATAAGCCACCCGTTCGGGAATAAAATGTAGTGTCCAATTATTGATGACATAATCGAAGGGAGCATGTTCTTCTGGAAACTGCTTAGAGTGGATTAAGGTGGCTTTGTCAAAAGATTTAGCTAACATATCTGCAGAACACTCTACGCCGTAAATATTTTCATAGCCTCTTTGGTGCAATTGCTTTAAAGTTTCTCCTAAAGCGCTGCCAACATCAATAATTTTTGGTTGTTTGAGTTTGCTTTTGCCAATTACCCGCATACAAAGGTCGATAACGCGTAAATAATCAGGAATTTCCCGTCTAGCTATCTGGTCAAATTGTTGTGCTATGTTTGCATCGAATCGCCATTGACCTGTTTCATTATCTTTTTTTAATGAGTTGGCTTGTTGTTGATAAGCTTCTGTACGGCTTTTAGCAAGGGGATCATCTGTCCAATGACGTTTTTCACCCCGTTGTTGTGGCAAATTACTTTCCAATGTAACAAGTGGTTTTGCTGTGGAATCACGGTAATAATGTGCGGCGAATCTAATTTGTAAATCGGTATCACCTAAAACGCTTTCATCATAAATAATCGTATCAGGGCTAATAGGAAAACTAAGCTTTGGTTGTTGCTTATTAAAGCCATTCAAACCAAATAAAATATCTAATGCGGGGAGTGAAGTAGTGGCAGAAATACCTAGCATTGACTGATTGCCTTCAGCAAGATTAACTTCTTGGTCGCTGACATATTCCGTCACCGCCACATCAAGTGGCAATTTTCCAGAACGCATACCTGGTGGATAATTGGTTTCAACAATTACACTTTCTTTACATAAACGACAAATCGCATCAATAATGCTTTTGGTATCAATAAAATGATAAAGCATACCCGCCACAACAGCTAAGTCAAAATGGTTAGGCGGTGTCTGTGTCAGATAACTACGCACATCTTGCTGAATCACTGTTGCACTCTGTCCCCAATGTGAAAGCAATTTTTGTGATTGTTCTGCATAGTTTTTCTGAACTTCGACTCCTGTATAACTCGCCGCACCGTTAAACAGTACCCATTGACCTGCAGCACCATAACAAGACCCTAAATCAAGAATATGTTTATCTTTAACCACATGAGGGGGGAGTAATACTGAAAATTTGGTTTCAAGAAAAGTTTTACTAACAGGATTAAAACCGCGATTGCGTCGATTATCATCTTCATAAAAAGCAGGGAAATCATCAAAAGCTAATTTTGGGTTCATTTCTTCTACCGATGTGGAGGAAATTTGCTCAACGAGCATGTTTTCTCCAACTATTTATTTATTAAGATTTTCTAATGGTAACGTTGAGCTATTTTTCAATGCTTGTTGATGTTGAATGAGTGGCAACATTGCACTACCAAAACTCGCAAGCACACTCACGCCACTCAAGCCAAGAGATGCCATTAAACCAAATTGAGGGACAAAAACCAAGCTAAAATTAATGACACTGGGTCCGAGTACCATCAAAGAAGTCATTTTGACATTTTTATCATATTCCTTACTTAAATTAAATAAATCACAAAGGTGTTCTAAGTTTTGATCCATCAAAATCACTTCAGCAGTGTCAGTGGCGACACTGGATGCACCCCGTAAAGAAACCGAGACAGTTGCTTGTTTCAGGGCAATTGCATCATTGATACCATCACCAATGTAGCAAACAGTGCGGCCTTCATTCTGAAGTTGTTGAATGATGTCAGCTTTCTTTTTAGGTAATATCTCGGCATGATAGTGGTCAATATGAAGCTTATCTGCCAAAGCTTTAGTGGGGGCAGGATGATCTCCAGAAATAATATGAATGAATAAATTACGACTATGAAGATTCTGAATAACAGTTTCAGCTTCTGGGCGGATCGTGGCTTGTAATTCGATAGCACCCGCTAATTGGCCATCCACACTGACAATGACTAAAGAATTTCCCAATTCATGGCAGGCCGCTTCTTTTTCAAATAATTCAGTTGGTATCTTAATACCCTCTTTTTGTGCATAGCGCAAACTTCCCACTTGTATGCTTTTGTCACCTGCTAACGCGGCTAAACCATACCCAAGTTGGTAACTTGAATCAGTCATTGTTTCAATGGTGAGCTTGCGATTTTCGGCTTCGTTACAGATAGCTTTAGCAATAGGATGACTTTGTCTTGATTCAACGGTGGCAGCCAAGCGGATAATATCATCGGATTGCCAAGTCCCAAAAGTATGTACATCGCCCACATGAGGTGTTTCAAGCGTCAGTGTGCCTGTTTTATCAAATACAACGGTATCTACTTTATTCAATAGTTCTAAAATAATACCTGATTTGAGTAAAATACCTCGTTGTGCCGCTAAATTAAGAAAAGTTAATGCACAGGTAGCAGTTGCTAAGGTTAATCGATAACGAAAATGGGAATTAATGACAATAAGTGCAGTGGTTGGATTAAACAAAGCCAAGCTTATTGCTCCTAATCCCAATGTGGGTAGCACTGTTTTGTTGGTTAATTGTTCCGCTTTAAGTTGTCTATTAGTTTTAGAATCAATCGTTTGATTCAATATTTGACCAATTTGAGCAGAAGCGGTTTGATCCCCTGTTTTATCTGCACAAATATGAAGACTCCCCGTTAAGACAACTGTACACGCAAATACCGTATCATCGACTGTTTTTTCTACAGGTTGTGACTCCCCTGTCAATAGGTGTTGGTCAACAGATGCAAACCCTTTTACGATATGGCCATCAATAGGAATTGAATCGCCCGCTCTCACCACAACAACAAAGTGTTTACCTACTTCTTTAATGGGTAATTCCATTTCTGTATCATCTATAATAACCCATGCAGTACGCGGCTGGTCACGGAAAACATCAATAATATTTTTACTGGATTCGTCTTTTATACGATTTAGCAGATGGCGGTTTAATAAATATAAAAAAATAAAAAAGTGACAAGCAACGAAATAGCCTTGATAAAATAAGCTGCATTCAAAAATAGACATCATGGCATCTACACTAATAGGCTTGCCTTGCGTAACCATTTTGCTTGTGTTAACAAAAACATCTCTAGTGAGATACAGTGCGCTGGGTAGGCTTAATAAAGCTAATGGGGGATAAAATAAGCTGCCAAGAATAGCAATACTTGTAGAAGCTATAAAAATAGAGCGCGTGCGCTTAAAATTACGGTTTGCAATGACCGTTTTGTTGTCTTCTTTTTTAGCCTGTGACTCATCAGTGAAAGTTTGCAATGAGCGTTTGTGCGCTGTCATTGTATTCAGTTTTTGTGTGAAGTTTCTGTTTGGCTCTATCAGTTGCTTATTTTTGTTAATCCTTTTTTTCGCATAAAATACACCCCCACCAATACAGCTTAGTGCAGTCAATGTAATAAGTATCATTTATTCCTTTATTTTTATACCAATAATTAATTGTATCATTTTTTGAAATTAAGGTCTGACTGAATTTAATACAGTAAAATAATTCCAATAGATTGGGCGCTTTTTAATGAGTGAGGAAATTTGTTGTGCCACAAAATCACGGGCAACAAACCGTTGCATAAAGTACTAAATTAGAATTCATTTAGGACGATTATATTTTGGGTTGGCTCTACCGAGGCATACACAGTTAGTTTACTAGAAGCTAGAAAACATGATGTTGCTTGATTGTAAAAGCTTGCTTAAAATTATTTTTTAGCAACGCGGGCTCTCTAGGACTTCCAGCTAAATAAAGCAGGTTTCAGTCGCAACAATAATTCCAATGCTATCTGTCTTTACCCAATAGCTTAACTTAATCGCTGATGACTGATATTTCTTAGTTTTTGTAGAAAAATTTCAAAACCAAATAAAAACAAAAATACATCAGCCCATAATTTACTTAAATCTTCTAATGAGAGACGAAATTGTAATTTGGAAGAAGGTAATAATGCATCAATCACAATCATGCAACCGAAAAGTATGGCAGCAGTAAATAAAAAATTACGTATTTTAGGGGGTCTTTGAGATAACTGACCCAACTTAAATAATAATCCAAGTTCAACGATGCCTAATCCTAATAACAAATAAGCATCATTTCGTCCTAACCATGCCCCAATGCGTTCATGTAATAAAAACTGTTCATCAAAGCCTAAATAGGTAAAAATTAATATTTGCGATAAACAAAACCAATATTCTTTGTTTTCTTCCAATTTATTAACTAATAACAGACATAAGCCAAATATCAAGGCTGTTGCCCAAAGAAAAAAAGTGCTTAAAATAGTGTTAACTGCATAAAATGGGGTTGAAAAGGGTAAAGCTAAAGTATTGCATTTAACATCCGTGAGGAAAAATCGCACAATGGATTGTCCATATTGCCATTCAATCCATAAAATCGTTAAGGTATAAACAATCAAAATGCCAAATAATAAGCGATAAGTTGTTTTCATCATCTTTTCCTTGTGGAATAAATACAAGCATAACCTACCCAGTTTGCAAAATTAAACAGGATTTAGTTGCTGTACATTTATCTGATTGCTTGTACTCACAACTTTCTTTTTTTTAAGACAATCTAACGCTAAACTACAACGCTGTTTCCAATCGGGTAACTCCAAATTTTGTTGGCCATACAACGCAGCATCTAATTTTTTCAAACTGTCAGCCATAGATTCACCTTCGACATAATGCTGTTTTAAATAATGAGCAATACTTGATAAAGACATATTTTCAGGCAATAGCCAACGTAGATGCGCATAAGTTTGAATTAATTGCTTGATTTCCTGCTCACTTTGTAGTTCTTTTAAATGGCGTTTAAACGTGCTGTCAGACATTTTTTGAGGTGCACTATTTTTAGGTTCTACTTTGGCGGCAGGGCGTAACCGCATATACCAGGAATAAATCAAGGCAAATAGCAGTGCACTTAATGCAACGACCAATGATACATATTGAGATTGGCTAAAATTAACCACGGATTGAATTACTGTTGGCGCGGCAACAGGGGCTGCTTCGGAAATTGGTATAGGATGAGCTGCCAGGCTTTGATTTTCTATCACATTGATGATTTGTGCAGGTATTTCAGCCCATTTTTGGACTTGATTATTCACATCCCACCAGGGAATGCGCAACGCTGGTAAATGCAATTCACCTGTTTTGATTGGAATTAAACTAAAAGTTTGTGTGATTTTAGTGGCTGGCGTTACCCGATCAGCAAGCAAACTGCGTTCAGTTTCAGGTTTTGGCGTACGTAAACGAAAATCATTGGATGTTGGAATTAAAGCCTCTAAATCGGGAAAAGTTTGTCCGCCCATGCCTTCAGCCATGATTGTTACTGTACGGATAATCGGTGTTCCAGCAGAAATTGCTTGGGTAATATCCGTTTCCCATTTTTGCGTAATGTTTAAATTGTTTAAAGGCAACCAGGCAACTTTTTGATTTGCAGGCGGTTGCACGGTTAAATTTAAAGGTGTACTGCTTACGGTCACAGGACGATAATTTGCAAATCCCATGCTGAAACCAAAGCTAAAATTATCTCGACCTTCTGCTTTCAAGCCTTTCATTCTGGCAGTTAAATTAAGTTCACCACTGCGAATCGGCGTTAATAAATAAGTGACTTCACTGATAATACGTTGTTGGCCATTCACGACCTGCCGCCGATTTTGAATATCAGTCAACCTTTCCAAAAGTACACCGTCGTCCGGTGGTAATGGCTCTACATCACGAATTTCACCTCGATGATATAAACGCAAAGTGTAATGAATGGGCTGATATAAATAGGGCGTGGTATTGGTAACGATCGCTTCTAAATAGACTCCATCCTTGCGTTGCGTGTTGGCATTGGTCACCTGAATTTTGATGGGCTGACTGCGCAGTTCACCCGTAGATGTTTTTAACGTTAGCGATGGAATCGTAAATTGTCCCATTTTCTGTGGCTCAATCACATATTGCCAACGAATTTGTTGGCTTGCTTGACCATTTACTATTTGATAAGAACTTGTGCGATTGGAAGAGTGAATAATAAAATCAGTTTCCAACGTGCTGAGATTTGGCTCATGCAATTGTTGTTGGTCTCGTGTGGTTGGATCGGATAGCGCCAAGGTTAAATTAATCGTTTCTCCCAATGCTACCTGATTATTATCCACTAACGCTTGTAATTGCATGGCAGCAAAGGCTACATCAGAAAGAATCAAGCAACTGAGTAATAAAATAATTCTTTTCATAAACATCACCACGATTGTCCTTCTTTTGCAGGTAATTTACCTGACTGTTTAGCAAAATATTCGTCAATTTTAAACTGGTTTTGCAAAAGTTTTTGCGGATTTTCTTGTAAACGATTCAACAATATTTCAGCTTCTGCATCGGATTCTGATAGTTGGGCTGTGCCAGTTTGTGCAGACTGACCTTCACTATTTTCAAGATTTTCTGAAGTTTGTGGTTGTTCATAACTTTCAGCTTGTTGTTCTGCAAATTGTTCATTCGCTTGCTGATTTTGTTGATCAGCTTGAGATAAACTTTCTGAGGGCTCTTCCTCAGCAGCCTTTTGGGATTGCGTACCAGATTGTTCTTCTTGAAATTCATCCTCTGAATTACTTGTTGTTTGATCCTGTTGTGATTGGTTATTCTGATTATTTTCATCCGCATTTTGCTGATTGTCAGAGTCTTGTGAATCCCCATTTTCCTGTTCACTATTGTTTTGCTCGCTAGATGAATTATCATTGGACTGTTGAGATTGATCACTTTGCTCTGAACTTTGCTGATCATCACCTTCCTGAGATTTATCCTCTTTGTGTTGTTGGGATTTTTGTTCTTCAAGTTTCTCTTTGGCTAATTTTGTATTATCTTTTGCCAAGTTAGCCATTGGTTCGTTTAATTTTTGTTCATAATATTCAACAGCCTCATTATAAGCATTAATTGCTTCTTCATATTTTTCTTGTTGAAAGTAACTATTGCCCAAATTATAAGCGGCATCTCCTTTTGCTTCAGGACGTGTTACTTCAGAAAATGCTTCTGCCGCTTCGATATATTTTTCATCCCGATATAAAGCTACGCCTTTTCGATAAGGATCTGAAAATAATTCAGCCGCTTGGCTATATTGACCTTTTTCAAAGGTTTTAACCGCTTTTTGTTCTTGATTTTCAAACCAAGCATTAGCTATTGCCAAGCTAGGCAAACTAATGAAGATGATGAGTACTTGCCAATGCACTTATTGTGTTTCCTATGTTCAAGATGTAATTCTAATATTATCGCTTAACTTCAATGTGAATCAAGTGAAAAATTAGCATGTTCTCAAACAGAGTTAAAAATAAAAACATAAGAAGGGTAGGGAGTACAGAAACCTAAATTATAGGTAAGATAACTTAAAATTTTTTATGAGTAATGATAAATGCAGCCCAGTGAAGCAGGTCGTTTAGCACCTGTCACGCTGGGTAAATTACTGGGTTGTTTTGCTAAACGTTGTTTAGCTAACCAGGCAAAACAAGCTGCTTCAACCCAATCAGGATCAATGCCTAATATGCCAGTTGATTCAACAATACATCCAGGTAAATTTGTCTTTAAACCTTGCATTAAAATTGGATTATGTACGCCACCACCGCAAACAAATAGGCGTTTGGGTATATGAGAGATGATTGCTTGCACAATACTTTGTATCGTGAGTTGAGCTAAAGTTGCTTGTACATCTTCTGAAGGTAAATTAAATTTTGTTAAATAAAACATTAACCAGCTTAAATTAAAATAATCACGTCCGGTCGTTTTGGGCGTTGGACGAGAAAAATATGCATCAGTAAGCAAAGCCGTCAATAATTTGTCATTGACTTGGCCAGTTTTTGCCCATTGTCCATTTTTGTCTAAAGGTAAATGATGTATTTGTTGAGTCCAGACATCCAGTAAAGTATTGCCTGGCCCTGTGTCAAAGCCAATGACAGGCAAATGTTTATCCGCAGGTAAAACGGTAATATTGGCAATTCCTCCAATATTCAACACAATGCGATTTTCTTGTAGGCTGTGTATCATGGCTTGATGAAATGCAGTGGCTAGGGGGGCACCCTGTCCACCTGCGGCAATATCACGGCGCCTAAAATCTGCAACTGTTGTGATGCCTGTCAATTCGGCAATTGTATTTGGATCACCAATTTGATAAGTATAGCTAGGAGTAGAATCTGGGGAATGATAAATTGTTTGGCCAGAACAGCCTATGGCAGTAATATCCTGTGGAGAAAGTTGTTGCTGTGCAAGCAATGCTAATGTTGCATTGGCAAATTCTTTACCCACGATACGATCAAGTAAAGAAATTTCATGCAAAGTACTCTCAGCTTGTTTTTCTAAACTCAGTGTCAGCAAAGTTTTGCGTACAGAGTCAGGCCAAACATAACTATGCGTCGCAATAACTTTAAATTTTTCTTTGTCAGCGTCGATAAGTACTGCATCAATGGCATCAATACTTGTTCCTGACATTAAGCCTACAAAAAGTGGCATTAGTTATCCGCTACACCTGCAATTTTTGCTAATTGACTTGTGGCAATTGGTGTTTCACCCGCGCGAACAAATCGACTGGCTGTTTCTAATTGAGCTAAAACACTTTCTGTTTTTTCAGCAAAATGACTTTTATTATCTTCCTCTTTAATTTCTTTAGCAATTTTAATGGTCGTATCGGGTAATTTTGCAGTCAGAGGATTTTGTGGCTCACCTTTAAATAAAAATTCATAATGTAGATGGTTACCGGTAGCATAACCACTCCTTCCGACATAACCAATTACATCCCCTTTTTTAACTTCTTGACCTACTTTAAAATTTTCAGGATGCTTTGACATGTGAGCATACAAACTAGAATAATCATCACCATGAGAAATCATGACTGTGCGACCATAACCGTTTTTCCAACCAACAAATTTGACGACGCCATCAGCAATGGTCATAATTTCTGTTCCCTTAATGGCTGCATAGTCAACGCCGCTGTGAAACCGCATGGTGCCAAAGATGGGATGTTTACGCATTCCATATTTAGAGGAAAGTCTGGCATTTTTGACAGGCTTTAAAAGTGCACCCGCTTCTGTCTTTTTTTCAATTTCAATAATTTTTTTGAACAGTAATTCACCATTGGGTTTATAGTAATCTGTTTTACCTTCAGGATTAGTATAACGCACTGCATGATAAATTTTACCACTGTTAATAATTTCAACCGCTAAAATAGCACCTTCTTTTTCTTTACTTTTAAAACTATGTAATTCATACACAATGCTAAATTTATCACCACGCCGAAATGGACGAAAATCAACATCCCAACGAAAAATATCTAACATGTTGGCAATTAATTGATCTGAAACGCCTGCTTTTTGACCCGCTGCAAACAAGGAACTCTGTACTTTGCCATAAGAAATTTTTGTGTGAGTTGTAATATCACGCGCTTGAACAGTCGCTTTAAATGTTTCTTCATCTTTATAAACCCGTAGTTCATTACGAAAATCTATCCCTAAACGAATTTCTTCAATATTACCATTTTGCTGTTTGATAGATACTTCTTGGTTGGGATAAAGGGTGCGTAAGCTTTTTTTATGAGATTTTATTTTAAGAATTTCATGTAAATCAGCATGATTCAATCTATGCTTTTTAAACATAGAGGATAAGCTATCACCTGAGCGAACTGTCATTTTTACCCATTGCTGATGCTCAGGCAAAATAGCAAGGGAAGACAATGGAATGTCAAGTAAGCTATCATCAAGCTTAGGTAAAGCAATTGTTTTAATTCTTGTTGTTGCAGTCACTTTGGTTGAAAGCAAACTACCCTTATCAAATAATAATGCGTGGGATACATTGGAAGGTGTTAGCAACCAAAACAAAGTAATTAAAGTAACCAGTGTAAAAATAGCGAGACTGGCTTTAAATGAACGTTGGCCACTTTGTTGATATAGTCCACTTTCAATACTGTATTTACCGTGGGAAGAAAATTTTGCGGGTAAGGCTAGTTGGCCAGATATACCCAATAAATCACGGGTAAACATGCCAATTTTTGGACGTTCGGTTTTTGAAATATAGATTGCTTTAACATTTATGTCCGTAATTGACTTAAAATTGCGCTTAGTAAATAGTTGATAGTTCATCGTCTCATTACACCGTTTAGGTATACTAGCAAAATATTTTCTAATTTTATATTTCGCATGGCTGCGTATTCGCTAATATTCTCAACTAAAATTGAGTTTGGTTAGTCTCTTGAAAATTGTACAGGCAATAATTGTACCTTTTGATTCCTTTACTTGGCAACATTAAAAAAAATTTCTATTAGGACAACCTCATTAAAAAATTTCCTGGTAGGATAGTAAACATCTTAGCTTTAGACTAGTAATGTCACAGCGTTATAGAATAAAAAGTACATTATCACTTAGAAAAAATAATTTATTATACTTCTGTAATTAATTCAAATAATTATGCCCTATACTTCAACTATAGTATATCTTATGAACTCATTATCGTTATACTTTTCGCGTGGCACAAGAAAATCTATAACAAGTGTAGTAGCGACATGATTAGTCATTAATATAAAATATATTAGTAAATCTATTAATCTAGCTTAAGGAATAAAGAAAGTTAGGATTCATAGAAATTTAGACTATGGCTTCACAATTAGTTGTTCTGTATAACATTTTAAATATGAAATTATATGTGCCAGTCAAGTATAATAGACTTAATTTTCATAGACTAGAAACACGATAATGACAGAACAAACCTACGATTCCAGTAATATTAAAGTACTCAAGGGTCTGGACGCAGTAAGAAAACGTCCGGGCATGTACATCGGCGATACTGACGATGGTACAGGTTTACATCACATGGTGTTTGAAGTCGTTGATAACGCTATTGATGAAGCACTTGCAGGCCACTGTAGTGAAATTAACGTAATTATTCATCAAGATCAGTCTGTGACCGTAACAGATAATGGGCGTGGTATTCCTGTTGATATACACGAAGAAGAAGGACGCTCTGCTGCCGAAGTTATTATGACAATTTTGCACGCTGGGGGTAAATTTGATGATAATTCCTATAAAGTTTCTGGCGGTTTACACGGCGTTGGTGTATCTGTGGTTAATGCTTTATCAGCGCTATTAGAGCTCACTATTTATCGGGATAATAAGACTTATTACCAGGAATATCATTCAGGTGTCCCAGCTAAACCACTTAAACCACTTGAAGCAATTGGTGAAACGACGAAAACAGGGACTAAAATTCATTTTAAACCTAGTACTGATACATTTACTAATATTGAATTTCACTACGATATTCTAGCTAAACGTTTACGAGAATTATCCTTTTTAAATTTAGGTGTCAAAATCTGTCTGCAAGAAGAAGCTACAGATAGATCTGGTTGTTTTGAATATGAAGGTGGCATTCGTTCTTTTGTCGAACATTTAAATCGTAAAAAAACACCTTTGCATCCCACTGTTATTTATCTCAACCGAGATAAAGATAACATTACAGTTGAAGTAGCCATGCAGTGGAACGATTCTTACCAGGAAAATATTTTTTGCTTTACCAATAATATTCCACAACGCGATGGTGGGACGCATTTGTCTGGATTTCGCGGCGCTTTAACCCGAACATTTAATAATTATTTGGAACGTGAGGGCTTATCTAAAAAAGCCAAGATTTCAACGACTGGGGATGACGTTCGAGAAGGGTTAATGGCTGTGCTTTCAGTTAAGGTGCCTGATCCTAAGTTTTCTTCCCAAACGAAAGATAAATTAGTTTCTAGTGAAGTAAAAGGCGTGGTTGAAGCCATTGTTGCGGAAAAATTGGATGAATTTTTGTTAGAAACACCGCAAGAATCCAAACAAATTGCTAATAAAATTTTAGAAGCGGCCCGAGCCAGAGAGGCTGCACGTAAAGCGCGAGAAATGACACGTCGTAAAAGTGCGCTTGATATTGCGGGTTTACCTGGTAAATTAGCGGATTGTCAGGAAAAAGACCCTGCTTTGTCTGAATTGTTTATTGTGGAAGGGGACTCTGCAGGTGGTTCAGCTAAACAAGGACGTGACAGAAAATTTCAGGCGATTTTACCGTTAAAAGGTAAAATTCTGAATGTCGAAAAAGCTCGTTTTGACAAAATGCTAGGTTCCCAGGAAGTGGGAACGTTAATTACAGCCTTGGGCTGTGGCATTGGCAAAGATGAATATGATCCCGATAAATTACGTTATCACCGCATTATTTTAATGTCTGATGCGGACGTGGATGGTAGCCATATTCGCACCTTGTTGTTGACATTTTTCTATCGTCAAATGCCTGAACTGATTGAACGTGGATATATGTACATTGCCCAGCCACCACTATATAAAGTAAGCAAAGGTAAGCAAGAACGTTATGTCAAAGATGATGCGGCGCTTAATGAATATTTATTAAATTTAGCCTTGCAAAACGCCCAACTATACGTCAACCCAGAAGCGCCTGCTTTGACAGACTCAGCGTTGGAAGATTTATGTCGACATTATGTACAAGAGCTTACCATGATTCAGCGTTTGTCTCGAAGAATTCCGCAACCTGTGTTGGAAGCGATGATTGAAACACCCGCGCTTTCTCGAGTAGATTTCGATGATGCAGACAAATTAGAACAATGGCTAGCCCAACTGACCCAAAATGTATCCCAAGAAGGGCATACTTATCGCTTAAGTGTATTAGCACTTGAAAATGAGATAGCCATTCAAGTCATGGAAATCGGACATGGTATTGAAATTAGTTATACCATTAAATCGCATTTTGTCACATCCCCTGAATATCAAGCGTTAGTAGATTTAGGCAATAAAATTAATGGGTTGTTAGAACCTGGTGCTTATATTCAGCGCGGTGAAAAACGTTATGTCACTCAACAATTCAAAGCGATGGTTGAATGGTTATTTGGAGAAGCTCGTCGTGGTTTGCATGTCCAACGTTATAAAGGCTTGGGAGAAATGAATGCCGATCAGTTGTGGGAAACAACTATGAATGCAGAAACGCGCAACTTGTTACAGGTGCGCATTGAAGATGCTGTGGCCTGCGATGAAATTTTTACTACGTTAATGGGCGATCAGGTAGAACCCCGTCGAGAGTTTATTGAGAAAAATGCGTTGTCTGTGGTAAATTTAGATACTTAGGGTTTTGTATTTAATAAAATGGAAATAAGACCTGGTTTTTAAAACCTGCCAGGTCTGATCGAAAAGTTTTGGAATTTATTAAATTCTCATTCCTTAAAGTATAAAAAATTTAATAAAATCTACCATTGCTAAATGTGGCAGGTTTTTAAAGATGCCTGAACTTTTATAATATAAATCTTATCTTTTTTCATTGATAGTTAAGTGATGATATAAATGTGTACAGGATTTATATTGCCTCTTTAAGTAGTTCCTTTTTGACTATCAAGTGTGACTTTTAAATTGCGGAGCCAAGTTTTTTACTTTCATGAATTTTCATTTCGCTATTCGTTTTTTAGGGGTTGGCAATTCTCACGCTTTAGAACTTGGCACTTCGGCATGTGTGTTAGAACAAAATCATGAACCTCTATTGTTGATTGACTGTGGTTTAAGCACATTAGCGGCTTATGCTCATATTTATAACAACAAATTACCTCCAGCCATTTTTATTACACACACCCATTTGGATCATATTGGTGGACTCGAAAATCTATTTTATAAATCATATTTTATAAAAGGTTATACTGGAAAAATTAAATTATTTGTACCAGTGACCTTGGTCGAAATTTTACATAAACGGATGGCTGATTACCCAAGCGTTTTAGCAGAAGGGGGTGTGAACTTTTGGGATAATTTTCAACTCATTCCTGTATCTGAACATTTTTGGTATCAAAATATCTATTTCACTGTATTTCCGGTACGCCACCATGAATTTCATTCTGCTTATGGCATTGGCTTAGAAGGTGTTTTTCTTTTTACAGGCGACACTCGTCCTATTCCAGAAATCATCAATAAATTTGCCTGTCGTAATGAGCTTATTTTTCATGATATCTGTCTTGTAACCAATCCTTCTCATAGCAGCATTCACGAAATAAAAGAATATTATAAAACTGAACAATTGCAGAGAATGGTGTTTTATCATTATGAATCTGAAGATGCTTCTTACGCGATTGAACAACTGGGATTTCGTGTTGCACGGCGTGATCAAGTTTTTCCTTTGCGAAGTGAAAAAATGTAACAATAATACTTCACAACACTGATTTATAAATAACTTATTTTTTAGTATTTTACATACTAATGCTTGCGTTTCACTGGGCGCTTTCTTATTATTTAAGTAAATAATAATCTGCCTGTCCTAAAGGTTCCCTAAGCCATTTTTCTGCGTTACTTAGTTACTTGCAGAGTTCTAAGCTTATCTACTTGATTACAAATTAATGATAGACGACATCGAATCAGAAAATATTGAATTACAACTGTTATTGCAAGCCATTTATCTTAAATATGGTTACGATTTCAGAAACTATGCAAAAGCCTCTATCAAGCGACGAATTCAGCACCGTATGACTAAGGATGGTTTGAATAATCTAGCTCAAATGCAGCATAAGTTATTGTATGACATTGATTTTTTTGAAAAATTACTGTTAGATTTATCAATTAATGTCACAGAAATGTTTCGTGACCCGAATTTTTACACAGCCTTGCGCCAACAAGTGATTCCTGCATTAAGGAAATTTCCACACTTAAAGATATGGCATGCGGGCTGTAGTTCGGGTGAAGAAGTCTATTCAATGGCCATTATTCTCAAGGAAGAGGGTTTATATGATCGCACACAGATTTATGCCACTGATATGAACCAGGTAATTTTAAAAAAGGCGAAAGAAGGCATTTTCCCTATTCATCGTCTGAAACAATATACTAGCAATTATCAAAAATCTGGTGGTAAGGAATCGTTTTCTGATTATTATTCCGCACACTATGATCACGCAGTGATTGATAGTTTACTCAAAAAAAATATTTTATTTTCTGACCATAATTTAGCGACTGATGGTGTTTTTGGGGAAATGCATCTTATCATGTGTCGTAATGTTCTGATTTATTTTACAAGAGAATTGCAAAACCGTGTATTTAGTTTGTTTTCAGATAGTTTATGCGACACTGGCTTTTTATGTTTAGGCTCCAAAGAAAGTGTACGTTTTTCTGAACATTCTCACCTGTTTGAGGACATTGCCAAGGAAGAAAAAATTTATCTAAAACATGGTGATACTTTTTATGATAGCTTGGAAGGATAAACTAGATGCAAGCAATGTTATTTGCCATACGTAATTTAAAGCGTGATTGGAAAAGTACTGAATTACGGGTTTTAACCTTGTCATTAATCGTTGCTGTGGCAGCCGTCACAGCGGTTAGTTTCTTCACCAATCGCATTCATAAAGTAATGGAATTGCAAGCGACTGAGCTGCTGGGGGCTGATTTACGTTTGTCAGCATATACTCAATTGCCGAAAACTTATGAAGATTACGCACTACAACAAGGATTGCAAATTGCTCATATCAAGCGATTTCGGAGTGTGGTATTAAAAGACGATGACACAGTCTTAGTTTCAATCAAAGCCGTGGATCAAACTTACCCTTTACGGGGGGGATTGCGCATTGCTGAACAACTCAATGCAAGTGAAGAGATTACCACTGATATTCCCGCGCCAGGACAACTGTGGTTAGAACCCAATTTATTACAGCGTTTAACATTAAACGTGGGCGACAGTTTGCAATTAGGCGAAGCTGAATTTGTGATTGCTAAAGTGTTGACTTACGAACCTGATCGCACAGGCTCATTTTTCCAATTAGCACCTCGAATTTTAATGAATTTATCAGACGTTGAGAAAACAGGGCTTATTGGATTTGGCAGCCGAGTGAGACATCAATTATTAGTGGCAGGAGAAGCCTCAAAAATTGTTGCCTATCGTCAATGGGTAGCACCGCAACTCAAAACAGGTGAAGACTTGCAAGGTATTGAAGATGGCAGGCCTGAATTAAGAATGGCTTTGGAAAGGGCCGAACAATTTTTGGGTTTAGCCGCCTTAGTTGCCGTCATTCTTGCCGGTGCCGCAGTGGCAGTGGCAGCGAGATATTTTGCTCAACGTCAAGCGGATGCTAGCGCCATTATGCGGTGTTTAGGCGCCACCCAAAAATTGATTTTACATATTTATTTATTCCGCATTTTGTTTTTGGGAGTGATTGCTAGTTTTATAGGGAGTGGCTTGGGTTGGCTTGCGCAACACGGCTTGGCAGTCATGTTGGCAAATTCATTGACCGTAGGACAATTGCCTCCCCCTAACCTTACACCGGTATTACTTGGCTTTGCCGTTAGTTTTATTACCTTATTTGGATTTGCCCTTCCTCCCATTCTTCGGATTCATACTGTTTCACCCTTGCGTGTATTGCGCCATGAAATCATTGCAATACCTCCAGCCGCTTGGCAAACACTGGCCATTGCGACGATTGCTATGGGATTACTTTTGTACTGGCAAGCGGGTGATCCGCAGTTAGCCTTATATTTTATGGGTGGCACTTTGATTGCGTTATTTGCCTTGCTGGGTATGGCTTATCTGTTAGTACATAGTTTAGGTTTCATTCGTCGCCAAGCAGGGGTCACCTGGAAATTTGGTTTAGCCAACTTAGCTCGCCGCGCTCAAAGTAGTAGCATTCAATTGATTGCATTTGGATTAGGCATTATGGCCTTGTTATTATTAGCAATTGTACGGGTGGATTTACTTAATAGTTGGCAGGATAATTTACCCGACAATACGCCCAATCGCTTTGTTTTAAATATTCAACCACATAAAATTAGTCAGTTTCAACAATTTTTGCATCATCATTTATCAACCACATCTGATTTATACCCTGTTGCAATTGGCCGTTTTTTAGCAATTAATGGCCATCCTGTTTTAGCAGAAAATTACTCCAATTTTCGCGCCCAACGCTTTGCAAAGCGGACCCTTAACCTGTCCAGTGCCAATACATTACCCACCAGTAATCAATTAATTTCAGGCATATTTTGGGATGGTTCAAGCGCCAATGTGCCACAATTGGTAGACAAAACTTGGTTGGATACCCCGCGACAATTATCAGTAGAGCAGGGATTTGCCAACACAATGGGGATTAAATTAGGAGATAGGCTGCAATTTCGTTTTGCAGGACAAGATATTGAAGGCAAAGTCACCAGTTTGCGCAAAGTACAATGGGACTCATTTCAGGTCAATTTTTTTATACTCGCTTCACCTGATTTAATTGCTAGTTTACCTAAAGCCTATTTAACCAGTTTTTATTTACCTGAAAATAAAACGACGTTAATAACAAAGTTGGTGAGGCAATTTCCAAGTATTACTATAGTGGATATTGGCAGTTTGATGGTTCAGGTGCGTCAAATTATGCAACGCGCTACCTTGGCCGTAGAATATGTGTTTTTATTTACCTTATTGGCAGGGCTGATGGTGCTGTACGCCGCAATTTCAGCGAGTCAAGAGGAACGCTATTATGAAACTGCGATTTTGAGAACGTTAGGTGCTACTCGACGCCAGGTATTACAAGGCTTACTGGCCGAATTTTTAACTTTGGGTGGATTAGCAGGTTTATTGGCTGCTTTTATGGCCAGTGGTTTAGGCTATTTATTAGCCACGCATATTTTTGATTTACCTTATCAATGGAATTATTTGGTCTGGTTAATCGGTATTTTTGGTGGCGCTTTAGGGATTGGAGTGGCCGGTATTTTAGGTACTTTTAGTGTTTTAAAAAAACCGCCTTTGGAAAAGTTGCGTTGGGGTATTTAATATATGTTTTACTGACTGATATTATGAGTTAACAATTGCCAATTAAAGAATGAGAACAACTCAACGCTAGAATAAATTAGGCGTGCAAAATTTATTTTGCAAATTAAAATTTGCACTCCAATTCATTTTTTTCTCGTTCCCAAACTCTGGTTTACGGTCATTATCATGGCTCTTACAAAAGAATAAAATGTTTATGCAACAAAAAATAACAACTGATACGCTTATTTCTTTCAAAAGTCAGCTTGAAAATCACCCTATTTATGGGGCAATGACGACGATTGAAGATTTACAGCGTTTTATGGAACATCATGTCTATTCGGTATGGGACTTTATGTCTCTGATTAAATATCTTCAGTTAATGATTGCGCCAACGGCTGTGCCTTGGATACCTCAAGGTGATGCAAGTATTAGACGTTTTATTAACGAATTAGTGCTTGAAGAAGAATCTGATGAAACTTATATACCAGGCCAATTTTCCAGTCATTTTGAACTTTATCAACAAGCCATGGCAGAAATAGGAGCAAATACAGCACCTTCTGTTGAATTTATTCAAACTGTCAAAAAGCATGGTATTAAAAAAGCCCTCAGTTTAGATTGTGTTCCGATGCCTTCACGCATTTTTTCGACAACGACTTTTTTATTCATTCAAGACAATAAGCCTCACCAAGTAGCCGCCGCACTTGCGTTAGGCCGAGAACATATTATTCCCTGTATGTTCCGGGCAATGTTACAACGCATTGGAGTATCTGCACAGGAAGCTCCTACTTTTCACTTTTATCTGAATCGACACATCCATTTGGACGAAGATTTTCATGCCCCACTCTCCCTTAAATTATTGAACGGTTTATGTGATGGTGATGAAACTAAAGTGCAAGAAGCGACTGAAGCTGCAAATATTGCTATTAAAGCTCGTTTAACATTTTGGGATGATGTTTTGGAAACAATTTATTCTTTTTAAACTGACACAAAAGGTTCTAATAAATCGGCAATTGGGTCTGTATCGTAAACTTTAGCTGTTTCATGAATGACTTTAATCAGCGGCATTAATTGGGGATCAAGCTGAGCAAGTTCCTCTGCTTGTTCAATTAAGCCATTAATATCCCCATGCATACTTAAATCATACAAAGTTTCTATTTGTTCTGGAGATAATAAATTAATTGCGGATGCCAAAGATTCTTTAAGCTTTGAATCTGCTTTATCCGTGTCAACTATAGGCACAGAAATTACATCAACTGTTTTCCCGCGCCATTCTATGCTTTCAACTAAAGGTAAATATACTTGAAAACAACTACCTTGATTAACTTGGCTTGCAACGCATATTGTTCCCTCTAGGGCCTTTACTAGTTTCTTTACGAGAGATAAGCCTAAGCCAGCACCTTCTGATTTGTGTTTCCAATCGCTAACTTGTTCAAAGGGCAAAAATATCTTATCCAAATTGTCAGGCACAATGCCAACGCCAGTATCTTCTACCTGAAATTGAACTTTATCTTCGTAGGGTATCACGGAAAAAGTAATTTCGCCTGCCTGCGTAAATTTAATTGCATTGCTCAATAAATGAGTGAGAATTTGTCTTAGCCTTTTTTCATCAGATGATATACCCACAGGTAATTCAGGCGAACAAAAGTAATTAAATTTTAAACCTTTTTCTTGGGCGCGATGGCGAAATATTTCTATCAAATTAGTTAGAAATTTATTCAAGGGAATATCAATGGGGAAAATAGTAATTTCACCTCTTTCTACCGTCGAAATATCAATAATGTCATTAATCAATGTCAGTAAATATTTACTACTTTGTTCAATGAGTTGGCTTCCTTCACTGATAGTTGTAGCAAGATTAGCTTTGCGGCTAAATAATTGTGTATACCCTAAAATAGCATTAAGTGGCGTTCTTAACTCATGACTGACGTTGGCAAGAAAAGCGGTTTTAGTTTGATTAGCCACTTCAGCTTGACGACGGGTGACTTCTAATTTTTCAACAAATTTAGCATTTTCCAATGAAATAGAGATTTGGCTAGAGAGCATTTTTAATATGCGAAGACGTTGTGGCGTAAATGCACCGGTTGTCAAATTATTTTCGAAATATAATATTGCCTGTAATTGTTGCTGGTAAATAATGGGAAAACATAGCACAGATTGAGTGTGATGCGTTTGGATGTAAACATTTTTAGTGTGCATTCCTTCCTGTGAAGCATTTGCTAACACCACATTTTCATGAGTACGAGCAACATAATTAATAATTACCTCAGGTAAGTAGTTTTTAATGGGCAAAGATTGCAAGGTGGTAATTTCTCCTGTATCTGTTGACCCTTCTGCTTCAATTACCCATTTATCCTCGTAAGGCAAAATCAGAAAACCGCGTTCAGCCCCAGCATTTTCAATGACAATACGCATCATTTTTTCCAAAAGCTGACTTAACACAATTTCACCAGACATTGTTTGAGCAGCCTTCATAACACTTTCTAAATCTAATAGTTGTGCGGTATTTGCTTGTGTTTTGGTTGAAACTAGAATGGCTATTTGAGAACCAATACTTGAATGATGTTGTATATTCTGAGAGGTGAACCAATGTGGGTAAGATTGTTCCAAATCAACTACTTTGGTTATAGCTCCCCATTGTTGATAGCGATAATGTGCTTCTTTTAGATAAGTTTGGGCAAATTTCTTCAGGTCACGCTCTATATAAAATTCAGCAGCTAGTTCATAAGCTAATGCTTCTTCATTAAGATATTGATGTTTTTTTGCCCCTGCAATGGCGTGTTCATACAGTTCAAGGGCTTCCCAGTTTTTTCCTAAAACTCGGGCAATTTCAGCTTCAACTAGATCGTATTTATGCTGGAAATTCATGGGTGCATGAATGGCCCATTCTTTCAGTCGACTTTGGTTAGCGGCCACTTTTTCCAGATAAATGGCTTGCTGTTGCTCATCAACATTAAAATAATCCGCTAATAAAGCTAGGGAATAATAAAAAGCGTTATATCCCGAAGGTAATAAGCCTACGATACCATTTTCATTATTTTCTGCTAATTTTCCATTTTCTACTGCGTGTGGAAATTCTCTAAAAAGATAATGCAGCATGGTTTTAACTAAATAAAAACAGTATAAGGAAGTCACATTGTTACTTTCAATTAAAACAGGCACCTGCTGTTCTTCGTTAAAAATGTTGCCTGTGAGTACTGTTGGCTTGGGTACAATTTCCATCAGATTTAAAACAAATTGTCCCCAAATTTGAGTATAACATAGTTGAAATTCTTGCTTGAGTTTTTCAATTAAATCAATATATTGTAAATGTTTTTGATGAGTAAATTCTAATGGCATCCCAATAAGCGCAATATTATGGCAATAATTTACTGCCGCATAGCAAGAAAATTCCACTTCTCCTGTTTCTAGCCCAATTTGAATAGTTTTCTCTAAAGGCTCTAAGGACAGGTGAGCTGATTCCTTCCAATGAATAGTAAAAGAATAAAACTTATTATAGACGCGACATTGAATTTGTCGTGCATCAAACTGGTCTAAGGTATTTAAAGCTAATTTACCAAACCGATAGCCAGATTTAATGTCCCCTAATACACCACATAAAAGTAGGCCATAAAGAGCATAAGCATAGGCTGCCAGGGGAGAATTACCATATTTGACGCAGAGATCAACCATCGTAAATGATAAATTAGCCAATTTTTGTGGTTTTGTCGTATAAATAGGCCCAAACAGCATCATCAAAATATGCATTGCTGCTTGTTTTTTCTCATCTGTCATCACAGGCAAATGGGCAAGTTTTTCAATATCTAAATTTTTCAGTGGCACCTCAATTAAGGGAATATCAAGCATCTCTAACACATACAAACCAATATCTATGGCTTCGTGCATTCGGTTTTCTGCACTGTGAAAGAGCATTTTTATTTTATAAACCCTGATTTTTTCTAAAATATCTTGCGCATTATTCAATACAATTCTGGAAAGTTGTTGTACTTGCTCATAATCCGCATTGAAATAGGCAGTTTCTAAAGCTTCGACATGCATATCAAGGGTAAGTTGATAATTTTTTTGCCAACAATTTTCACCTAATAGTGAAATGCCCACTGTCAAATATTTTACGGCTACTTCATAAGCCGAGGATGATTTGGCTTTTCGACCTGCGATTAAGTTCAATGCCGCAACTTTGTGCCGTTCAGTCGATTCTTCAATGAGATCAAGACTTTGGTTAAATTGCGCAATAATATCAAAAATAACGTATTCTAATATATCACTACACGTATGTTTTAATACCAACCGCCCAATTTGTAAATGCAATACTTTTTTCTGAGAGTCTTCAATTAATACATAAGCGGCTTGTCGAACGCGGTCGTGTAAAAATTTAAAATGAGGTTTTGATCCTGAAGGTTGTAGGTAATTTTCATCTAAAGGCTGTACTAAACCTTCGAGCATTGCTTTCCACAAGGCCGCTAAAGTTTCCTCTTGCGTATGCTCATAAATAATCGCCAAGAAAATTAGGTTAAATTGGTTACCCATACAGGCAGCCAGTTGCAAAACCATAGCCGTTTTTTCTGGTAATTTGCTTATTTTGCTAGCCATTAATTCGACCACGTTAGCAGTCATCTTTTGCGCAGCAATTTGTTCAATATCCCATTGCCATTGATAATGTTCAAAGTTAAATTGCAACAAGTTGTTTTCATATAAAGATTGTAAAAATTGATGAGTAAAAAAGGCATTACCCTGGGTTTTTTCATAAATGAGTTGAACCAGTGGACTTGCGTAGGTGGTTTCACATTTTAAGGCTTCGCTCACTAGATGACTGACATCCGCTTGAGATAGATTTGCCAGCGTTAAAGTATTCAACGTCATGCCCATCTTTTTAAATTCAGCGATTGCCATCATGAGCGGATGAGTGTCGTCAACTTCATTCTCTCGATAAGCACCAATAATGAGAAAATGTTGACTTTCAGTATTTGTCAGCAAGATTTTGAGTAGATTAAGTGAAGCTGAATCTGCCCATTGCAAATCATCAATAAATAACACCAGTGGATGTTTTTGTTGACAAATGGCCTGAAAAAAATTTTGAAACACTCGATTGAAACTATTTTGCGCTTCAATGGCACCTACTTGAACAACAGCAGCTTGGGAACCAATAATCAGTTTCAATTGAGGAATAATATCAATGAGCACTTGGCCGTTATTCCCCACAGCCCTGAGAATTCTATCTTTCCACTGGGCTAGAGATTCTGCGCTTTCTGTCAGTAAATAGTTACAAAATTCGCCAAATGCTTGTATTAACGCAAGATAAGGAATGTTACGTTGATATTGATCAAACTTACCCGCAGCAAAATACCCCTGTTTTTCTGTCATGGGTTTGTATACTTCGTGCACTAACGCTGTTTTGCCCACACCAGAGTAACCCACGACTAACATTAATTCACCGTTTCCCTGTATGGTTCTTTCAAAGGCTTGCAGCAAAACCTGAACTTCTTGTTCTCGTCCATATAGCGTTTGTGGTATCTGTAATTCATCTGAAAAATCTCTTTGGCCAAGCTCAAAAGATTCAATTTTTCTAATCGTTTTTAATTGAGTCAAACATTGTTCTAAATCCCACTTTATCCCCAAAACTGATTGATAACGGTTTTCCACATTTTTTGCCATTAACTTCATAACAATATCTGACAAAATGAGAGGAATGTTAGGGTTAGTTTCACAAGCAGGGATAGGCGTTTTTGCAATATGGCAATGGACTAATTCCATGGCACTGTCTACTTCAAACGGTAATTTACCTGTGAGCAGCTCATAAAAAGTCACGCCTAATGAATACAAATCAGTGCGATAATCCAGAGAACGATTCATGCGGCCAGTTTGTTCTGGTGAAATATACGCTAATGTGCCTTCCAATTTTTCAGGATTTTTAAGCACAGTTTTTTCGCGTGGCAAACGACTGGCAATACCAAAATCAATGATTTTTAATTGATTAGTCGTTTGGTTCCAAACAATATTTGCTGGATTAATGTCTTTATGGATAATGCCCTGCTGGTGAATTTTTCCCAACTTGTCAGTAATTTGAATCGCTAATGGCAAGAAAGTTTTTATGGGGGGTCTGTTCAACGTTCTTAAAGACTTTCCCCCAAAATCTTCCAATACAATCACAAGCGTATATTCGTATTCCTGCAAATCATATGCTTGAATGCCCCCCTGTACTTCCAAACTTTTGATGATTTCATATTCCTGCTGATAATTGTTAAATATGTGGGTTGTCGCATAATCTTGCTTAAGCATTTTTAAGATGACAGGTAAATTGTCTGTTTGGCGCTGGCCACGATAAACAATAGAATTATTGCTTTCATGAATAAGTTCAAGCATTTGGTAATTAGGTATAACTAGCATATTACCCTCCTCGCATAGGAGTCAATAAATCAGCAATGGGGTCTGTATCAAAAATTTCTGCGGTTTGACGAATTTTATTAACCAGAGGCATAAATATTGGGCCAAGTTGGGCCAACTCATCAGCTTGCTCAATTAAACCATGTACATCACCATACATGCTTAAATCATACAAAATTTCTACTTGTTCTGTGGATAATAATTCAACTATTGCTTTCAATTGTTCAATCGTGACAGAGCCCTGCTCATTTGATTCCAGAACTTCTTCCGAAAGGGAGAGAAAACTATCGTGTTCTCTCAAAAATTCCTTGCTTTCAACCAATGGCAAATCAACACGAAAGCAACTGCCTTCGCTGATTTGGCTTTCGATGTACAAATGGCCACCTAGCGTGTCTACTAATTGCTTGGCCAAGGATAATCCTAAACCTGCCCCTGCAGATTTATTTTTCCATTCATTCACTTGTTCAAACGGCAAAAAAATCTTTTCTAAATGTTCTGAGGCAATACCAATACCCGTATCGATCACTTGAAAACGCGTTTTTCCTTCATAGGATACAACAGTTAGGGTAATTTTACCTTTGCGCGTAAATTTAATGGCGTTACTTAATAAATGCGTGAGAATTTGCCTCAATCTTTTTTCATCTGAAGATATTCCCAAAGGTAATTCCGGAGAAAAAAAGTAGTTAAATTGTAATCCTTTTTCCCTTGCTTGGTAACTGAAAATTTCTACCAAGTTATTCAGAAAGCTATCAAAACGAATATCAGCTAAACACAGAGCGGTTTCACCTGTTTCTGACGTGGAAATATCAATGATGTCATTAATTAATGTTAGTAAATATTCTCCATTGCGCTGAATCACTTTCATTCCTTCAAGCAAAGTAGCTGAAGTATTGGGATTATGGATAAACAATTGTGCATATCCTAAAATGCCATTCAATGGTGTTTTAAATTCATGGCTCACATTGGCCAAAAAAGTAGTTTTGGTTTTATTGGCAATTTCTGCTTGATGGCGAGCAATTTCAAGGTCTCCAACAAAACGTGCATTTTCTAAAGAAATTGCAATTTGACTTGACAACAGGGATAATATTTCTATACGTCGTGGTGTAAAAACGTTCTCTGCTAAATTATTTTCTAAGTAAATCACACCCGTTAATTTTTGTTGAAAAATAATGGGCGTACATAAAATAGATTTCAATTGATGCCGCTGAATATAAGGGTCTTCTTTACAAATACCTTCTTGTTGTGCATTGTAAAGCACCATCGTTGTTTGTGTACGGGTGACATAATTAATTACACTGGTTGGCGCATAACCTAATAATGGCAAAGAGTTGAGCACATTAACTTTTGCCTGATTTAAAGTGCCTTCTGCTTCAATGACCCATTGACCTTGTTTTTCTAAAATTAATAAACCGCGCTGGGCACCTGCATTTTCAATGACAGTATGCATCAACTTTTCTAACAGTTGATTTAAATGAATTTCACTGGAAAGCACTTGCAGAGCTTTGACTATACTGTCTAAATCAAGTAGTAAACTAGTATCACGTTGATTCATGGACATCGAAGTCATAAATGTTGAAGTTGTATTTTTTGTCGCCGCCAAGAAGGGAGAAGCTGATTGTGGAGATAATAGCCATTGAGGATATTGTTCTTCTAATTGTGTAACTTTGGCCTTTGCTCCCCAACGCTCATAAGTGTGGTGTGCATCACGCAAATAGGGTTTAGCAAGTTTTTCCATATTTCGCCCCAAATAAAACTTAGCAGCTAATTCCTGCGCTAGGGCTTCTTCATTTAAATATTCATGTTCTTGTGCTAATTGAATGGCTTGATCATAAAATTCTCGAGCATCTCCATATTGTTTCAATACCCGTGCTCGTTCAGCCTCCACTAAATAAAATTTATGTTGGAAATTCATGGGGGCATGTGCTGCCCAATGCTGCATTTTTGCTTGATTGGCAGAAACCTTATCTAAGGTCTCTGCTTGAGCTTGAGGAGATAACTCTGGGTAAATAGCCAAACGCGCCAGTGCGTCATAAAAATGAAATATCGCAACAGGTAAGGTGCTTGTAACACCATTTAAGTGCTGTTCTGCGATTTCAGCATTTTCAACCGCTAAGTGATAAGTTTGAAATAAATAATGCAAAATGCATTTGTTAAGGTGCAATAAATGAATTGCCAGCCTATCATTTGCCTGTTGGTGCAAAGGTAATTTGACTGTTTCGTCATACATTTCACCCATTAAATCGCAAGGATTTTGGGAGTGTCCTCGTAAATTTAAAACCACTTGCCACCACAAATGAATCCAATTCAATGGCCCAGCTTGTTTGATTCTGGCTACGGCTCGACTATTACGCGCAATGTCTGATTCAAGTGTCGTCAATTGCTTACCCGTAAAATAAGCATCATAAGTGTAAACATGAATCGAATAGGCGGCAAATCCAAGTTCTCCCGTTTCCAAGCCTGTTTGGTAATTGACAAGTAAAGGCTGTAACATTTCTCTCACATGCTTTTTCCATACTTTAACAAAGGCATTAAAGATTTCGATTACACTTGCTCTAAGCCTATTTTCCGTAAATTGTTCTAATAAACCTAAAGCTAGTTTTCCAAACTGATACCCAGATTTTATATCTCCCACCACTCCGCAGAGAATGAGTCCATAACAAACGTAGGAAAAACAGGATTCAGCCACATTGCCATGTTTAAGGGATAATTCGACTTGCTTAAGTATGAGCAGTGTCATTAATTTAGGTATGGCTTGATAAGCTGCGGGCGTAACAGCCACCATTACTTGCATAGCCAATACTTTATCCGTTTCAGTCATAACGGGTAAGTTAACCAAGGCTTCGATAGATTGATCAAATAATCTGTCCTGCATTGTTTGTAAGGCTAATTCAACGTTTGCTTGGGTAGGTTCTTCTGGAAAATGAATGTCTAATCGACTAAGAAAAGTTAATGCGGTTTGAATTGCTTTTCGACGTTCGTTTTGAGCGGTATACGCTTGTATTTGGATTTCCCAAACATTAACTTCATCTGATAGGTTTTTTGCGTGATTTAATACCCCTTCAGCTAATTGAGTCATTAGCTCAAAATGACCACTGAGATAAGCAACTTCAACGGCTTCAGTAAACAGTTTAAGCACAAGATCATAGTCAGTTTCCCAATGGTTTTCAGTCAAACAGGCTTGTCCGAGTGAAAAATAGTTGAGAGCAGCATTATGCGCAGTGGCAGCTTTGGCTTTTTGACCCGCCACCAAATTCAATTTTGCCAGTTCAATTAATGCCTGAGCATCTGTGACCAGTGTTCTTCCTATATTAAGATGATCAGCAATTTCGAACTGTTTTTCAGCCAATGCATCATTTGAAACATTTGTGAATAACAACCACCCAATTTGCAAATGCAACGCTTTTTTCTGAGTTTCATCAATTAAGGCATAAGCCGCTTGCTGGATTCTATCATGCAAAAACTTAAAGTGAGATTTTTCATTAGTTTCAAGCTGTTGATAGTTTTCATCTAAAGGTTGCACTAAGCCTTCAACAACAGCATCCCATAATGCTGCTAACGTTTCTTCTTGAGTTTGTTCGTAAATAATGGCTAGCATAGAAAGTTCAAACTGATTGCCTATACAGGCTGCTAACTGTAAAACAGTAGAAGTTTTTTCTGGCAGCCTGTTAATTTTATTGGCCATCAATTCCACCACGTTGGCCGTCATATTTTGAGCCGCTATCTGTTCCACATCCCACTGCCATTGGCGCTGTTCAACATTGAATTGCAACAAATCGTTTTCATACAAAGTATGTAAAAATTGATGAATGAAAAAAGCATTACCTTGCGTTTTTTCATAAATTAGTTGTGTCAATGGACTTGCATAAGCCTCCTCACATTTCAAAGTTTGACTAGCTAAGTGATTAACATCAATTTGAGACAGATTTTGCAAATAAAGGGCGTTAAGTGTAATCCCCATTTTTTTTAACGCTGTCACCATCATCATGAGTGGATGAGTGTCGTCAACTTCATTCTCTCGATAAGCCCCAATAATAAGAAAATGTTGACTTTCAGTATCAGCCATTAACGTTTTGAGTAGCGTGAGTGAAGCAGAGTCAGCCCATTGCAAATCATCAATAAATAAAACCAATGGATGTTTTTTCTTACAAATGGCTTGAAAAAAGTTTTGAAAAGCCAGATTAAAACGGTTTTGTGCTTCTATTGAACCAACTTGAGCCACAGCAGGTTGCGGGCCAATAATCAGCGCTAACTGAGGAATAATATCAATCAAAACTTGGCCATTATTACCCACAGCTTTGAGAATTTTGTCGCGCCATTGTATTAAAGACTCTGCACTTTCTGTCAACAAATAATTACAAAACTCACAAAATGCTTGAGTCAACGCAGAGTAAGGCACATTACGTTGATATTGATCAAACTTGCCTGCTGCAAAATAACCCTGTTTTTCTGTCATGGGTTTATGGACTTCATGCACCAATGCGGTTTTACCCACACCAGAATATCCAGCCACTAACATGAGTTCCCCATTGCCTTGAGTGATTCTCTCAAATGCTTGCAATAAAGTCTGAATTTCTTGTTCGCGCCCATAAAGCGTTTGAGGAATTTGTAATTGATTAGAAAAATCGCTTTCACCCAACGAAAATGATTCAATGGTTCCGGTGGCTTTCAATTGTTTGAGACATTGTTCTAAGTCCCATTTTGCACCAAAAGCTGATTGATAACGGTTTTCAACATTTTTTTCCATTAACTTTATGACAATATCTGACAATATCGGAGGAATATCAGGGTTGATTTCACAAATAGAGAGGGGAGGTTTAGCAATGTGACAATGGACGAGTTCCATCGCACTATCCCCTTCAAATGGCAGCTTACCAGTGAATAGTTCGTAAAAAGTCACACCCAATGAATATAAATCAGTGCGATAATCCAAAGAGCGATTCATGCGGCCAGTTTGTTCTGGTGAAATGTAAGCCAATGTTCCTTCTAATTTTTCTGGATTTTTCAGACTGAGATGTTGCTTTGGTAATTGTGTAGAAATTCCAAAGTCAATTATTTTCAATACACCTGTTGTTGGATTCAAAATTAAATTGGCAGAATTAATATCTTTATGAATAATATGTTGTTGGTGAATTTGCCCTAAAATTTCAGTGGCCCTAATGGCAAATATGAGCTGCTGGTCTAAACTGAATTGACTTTCTACCAATGTTTTAAGGACTGGCCATTAAAATCTTCTAAACAAATGGCTAAAGTATTTTGGTATTTTTCTAAGCTATAAGCATTGATAACCCCTGTGATTGTTTCCAAACTACGAATAATGTCATATTCTTGGCGATAACGGGTCAATTTTTCCGGCGACGGATAATCATCTTTTAGTACTTTAAGAATAATAGGTAAACCATCTTTGTTTTGAGTACCACGATAAATCAATGAGTCAGAGTTTTCATAAACTATTTTTGTGATTTGGTAATGAGGGATATTAAGCATTTGCATTATTGTAATTTAGAGTATGGTAAATATGATATTTTTTGGCTATTTGTGTAAAAAATCAAATCTATACCAATAAATTATCTGTAACGTACTAATTTATATAAAAAATATAAATATTGATCATCAAATTGAACTAGATAGACGTTATCTATGAAATAATTTAAAAATTCTGAAGAAGCGCGCTATGGAAAGTATGGGAATAATGAATATCTAAGCCTATTAAGTTTGAAGCAATAAATATTTTTTTGAATTTACTGGATACTAATAAAATACTTGGGTAAACAAGGAAAAATTAAATACTTTCAAATCCTCGCTCCCAAGCAGAGCTTAGCTGCCATTAAGTTAAGCTTGTAGGAGTGCAAACTTTAGTTTGCACACGCAAGATAAATCTTGCACTCCAAACTGAAAAAATCCTTAACTTAATGGCAGTGAAGCAGAGTTTGGGAGTGTCACGGGAAGCTTTGTTTCCCTGCAAAGCAGAGCTTTGCTGGCAAGCATTACCAAGCTGGAGCTTGGTAACAAGATACGAATTTGAATTCTAGGCCTTAACTTAAATGGCAGTGAAACTGGGTTGGGGGGACAAACTTAGCGTGATAGGCTTATTAAAATTTACGCAGGAATAGATTTGTACAATCTATTCCTAAACATTATGGACGGTTACAAACGCCATCTTTAGCTTAAAGCGCGTTGCTAATCTAAAAAAGGCGACCAAGCAGGTTCTCGCACTTCCAAACCATCACTTGCGGGAATACGCTGCTGCACTTGTCCATCAATGGATACCGCAGCTAAATTTGAACCAGTTGCATACATTACCATACTACCATTTGGGGCAAAAGTAGGTGATTCGTCTAATGATGTGCGCGTTAAAATTTGCAGTTGCTTTTTTTCTAAATTGAGTACTGCAATATGATGGCCTTGCCCATTACTATGTAATAATGCTAATTTTTTTCCATCTGAGGATACACGTGGGCGCGCATTATAATTCCCCGAAAAAGTCAGGCGCTTAGGTGTTCCTCCCGTTACAGCCACTTGATAAATTTGTGGACTACCACTGCGATCTGACGTGAAAAATAACGATTGACCATCAGAGATCCATTCAGGTTCCGTATCAATGGCGGGACTATTGGTTAAACGGTTTAAAGCCTGTGTTTTCAAGTCCAATAAATAAATTTCAGGATTCCCATCTTTTGATAAGCTAATGGCTAAACGTTGACCATCTGGTGACCAAGCTGGGGCAGTATTTAGGCCTTTCCAATCAGACACTTTTTGACGTTTGCCAGATGCAATTTCTTGTACATAAATGGCGGTGCGTTGTTTTTCAAACGATACATAGGCGATTTTATTACCATCTGGTGACCAAGCTGGTGATAAAATAGGCTCACTGGATTCAAGCATTTGCTGTGGGTTTGCACCATCAGCATCGGCAAGATTTAAACGATAAGTGCTACCTTGTGGGCCACGTTTGACTGTCACATAAACGACCTTGGTACCAAATACACCTCTCTCACCCATTAAAGCTTGATAAATGGCATCACTGATTTGATGGGCAACCTGTCTGAGTTTTTTGTTGCTTGCTTGATAACTTAATCCCATTACCTGGGTTGTTTTAAACACATCATATAAATGAAATTCAACGTGATAACCTTGTTGCGCAGTGCCTTCAATTTTTCCAACGACTAAATGAGGTATCGCGGCCGTTTGCCAGGCAGGAAAATTGATATTATCTAATTGCTTAGAAGTTTCTGGCAATTGTTTGGCAACTTCAAATTGGCCACTACGGTGTAGGTCATCACGAATGATTTGAGTGATATTTTCGGCCGGTGGTGGCATACCCACAGGTTGAATAAAAGGTGTGATAGCAATCGGTTGTCCGCCTGTAGTTCCACCTGTCACTTCAATGGTCAACACAGCATGGGCTACATGATTAAAAAACAAGGCTAAAATTAGTATGGATATACGCATAATTATTGTGGTGTAAATTTGAAGTTAAATAATCGGAATTCGTTAAATACATCTTTTGGAATTTGAAAAGGAGAAGCATTTTGTACTGCAGTGATGGCTGAACTATCAAAAGCACTATTTCCACTACTACTAATAATATTTGCACTACCTACTGAACCATCAGGAATCAAACGAATTTGGATGAGACAAGTAAGATCGTTTGAAATATTAGCGGGACGCTGCCAACGACTTTCAACCAAAGCCTTAATTTGAGCAGCAACACGGGCAATTTTCTGCTGTTTTGCATTAGCTACACGACGAGCAGCCACTTCTTGTGCTAAACGGGCTTGTTCCCTGCGTCTTTGTTCTGCGGCAACTGCTTGTTGTTTACGTTCAGCTTCTTTTGCTAAACGAGCTTGCTCTTGCTTTTGGCGTTCCGCGTCTAAGCGTTTTTGTTCTGCTAAACGTTGATTTTCAAGACGTTTACGCTCTAATTCCTTTTTTCTAGCTAATTCTGATTGTCGTTTTTTTTCAGCTATTTCCTGTTTTCGACGTTTTTCTGCAACTAAACGGTTTTTCTCTTCAGCTTGACGTTTTTGCTCAGCAAGTTGTTTTTGCCTTTCTGACCGTTGTTTTTCTTCTGCCAAACGCTGAATTTCCGCTTGACGTTTCTTTTCTACAAGTTGCTTTTCTTCTTCTAAACGACGTTTTTCTGCCGCTAACCGCTTTGCCTCTACCTGATGTTGCTTTTCTGCCAGTTTTTTAGCTACCTCCAGTTTACGCTTTTCTTCTGCCAAACGTTCTGCTTCAATTCGTGCTTGACGCTTTTCCTCATCCAAACGTTTTAACGCTTCTTCAGCTTTACGTTTTTCTTCAAGTAACTTTACTTTTTCTGATGCTAGCTTTTGTTGTGCTTCAGTCAACCTTTTCTGTTTATCTTCTTCTAATTCTGCTAAAACTAAAGTTTGACTGTATAAGTTCTTTGGTTGTGTTGTACTAATGCCAGTTTGATCTTCCACCTTACTGTTTGAAGTATCTTCCATTGGCTCTTGGGTAACAAGTATCGGTGAGGTCTCTTTTACAGAATTATCACCAATAAGGTAGGTATATATTCTTTCTATCCCAAAAAATAATAGCACAACAATGAGTGCATGCAGCAATATAGAAAAAATAAAGGAAATAATTTTATCAAACATAATAATTTATTGTACCACTAAGTTGACCGCATCAAGTGACAGATTTTCCTTAAGTATAGCAATCAATTCAGCGATTTTTTGGTAAGGAGTCTCACTTGCTCCAGCTAAAAATACTTTTAAATCAGGATTATGAGCTAAATTTGTTTGCAAACGTTGAACCAATATTTCTTTTGACAAAGGTATCTCATTATTTTGTAAGAAAATTTGTCCTTGTTTATCAATTGAGACTAATAATACCGTGCCTCTTGATGAAACGTTTTTACTTATTGTCACTTTCGGTAGATCAACTTGAATATCATTGGTCAGTAATGGTGTGGTTATCATGAATATAATCAGCAGCACTAACATGATGTCAATGTAAGGTACAACATTCATTTCGGATATTCTATGTTTTCGACGTCGTCTTTGTGTCATCACTATCACTTTGGGTTGTGTCTAATATTCATTTTAGCGTATAACAAAAGGAAAAATTCGTGGATAGGCATCCCAAAAATCACTGAAGGTTACAGCGCATTGTTGATAAGCAGGAGGCAAGGAATCCCATAATCCTTTGTCCCCTTCTTCACTGCGCTTTCCAACGAAGGCACCCACAAACGACCGCATTCACTCTATTGTCAAACGACCTTTAGCCTTCGCTAATACACGACGAGGAACCTGTTGATATTTAGGCGTTAATATAATCTTACAACCAACTTGAAAATACCTGAGCGATTCTAGCAAGCCCTCTTAACAATATTCGTTCAACAATGTTCTGTCTATTAAGACTTTGCTATCCTCTAATACTGGCTCGTTCTTTGGTGAATCTACATACTGTCGTCCACATTCATTCGCTGCGAGGCATGGATGCCGAGTAGTCCGCGACTAGCTGTGCGCTCAAAAATGTTATAAAACAGTACGTAAGGGCGATAGTCCTTGCGTGCGTTTTTTGCTATATTTGAGCTTCACCCCAGTGTCAAGTCATGGTGGAGTAGGCTAACGGAGTGCGTAGTAACGGAGTACGCAGTTGCCGTATTGAGACCGGACGTGTCGAGGCAACTTACTAGCGTCTCGCTGACGTGAGTCGCTCTTAGGGATAGGACGTCCCGTGTGCGTCACGAAATCTCTGCGTGACACCGGGCTGCGATAACCCTGTTTGCCATTGTGGATATATCCATTTTTCTTTATCTTCTGTGAATTACATATTGGACATCGCATTACCTTCTCCCTTTTTATGCTAAACCTTTAATAAATTACTCCCTACTTATTATTCCTCATATCTTTAATATAATTTATAGAGTTGTATCCCGTTAAAAATCAATCAATTAGCTAGATAAAAGTTCCATAGTCCGGCACATACTCCAATTATTTCATCATATAAATCAATAAGAT
>JADGDF010000015.1:0-8666 GCA_016745055.1 Thiotrichaceae bacterium
ATGTACTCTACGGTACTTACTACGAGACGTTTGACCGTTTTAAGTTGGCTTGTGATGAATTCTTCAATCAAGCCTGTGAGCATGTGGTATTACTTCGCTTTATTGCTATTCCAGAAACCAAATTTTGAGTGGCTGTGACTATAGATTCAACACACAGTATACATGAGGAAATTACGGCTATGAAAACGGCGATTCAACAATTCATTCAGCAGGCAAGTGCCACTCCAGGGTTGACCTTTGCCTTAATTGAATTTAAGGATGGCGTCCGCTTAAAAGCCTTTACGCCCAACGCAAATCAATTGCTTGCAATAGTAGATAAACTAGAAGTTAAAGGCGGAGGAATGTGCCCTGAGGCCAGTGCTGAAGCTCTTGATATTGCAGTTGATTACGCCAAGAAAAAAGGACAAATTCTCCTTATTACGGATGCCAGCCCTTACGAAAATGCTGATGTACTCGCTTTATATGACAAAATTGAAGTAAAAGAAGTTCAGTTTACGTCAATTGTCTCCGGTGATTGTTCCGACGGTGAAACAGCTTAGAATGATATTGCCACAGAATTAGGCCAATAATCTACTGAAAAAACCTGTGAGGTTGTAAAACTTCACAGGTTTGCAAATTGTAAAAATATTCTTCTCTAAATTATTTACTAACTCAAAGTTTGGGGACATTTAAGAGTGATGTATGTATTTGCATAAAGGTTTCAATTTAAAATTACTGGTAAAATATGAACTTATTGATTCTTTCTCTCCTGGTTTTTTACTATGTCTCAGCAATTTTTTTACAAAGCGGTGGATCATCGTGGTAATGTTGTACAAGGTCAACTTGATGCCAATAATGTGAGTGATTTAGAAACTCGCTTAGAGCGAATGGGCCTAGATTTAATTCACTATCACACTAAGAAGCCTCGTAATATTCGCATTGGTAAAGTTAACCGTGTTGAACTCATTACCTTTTGTTTTCATATGGAAACTTTAACGCGAGCTGGTGTCCCTCTTATTGAAGGATTAAGTGATTTTCGTGATAGTTTGTCACAATCTCGTTTTCGAGAAATTATTTCTAGTCTCATTGAAAGCATTGAAGGTGGGGAAAGACTTTCTGAAGCCATGGGTCATTTTCCAGATACGTTCAACCAAGTTTTTACCAGTTTAATTCGTGCTGGTGAAGAAAGTGGCAAACTAAGCGTTATTCTTCATCACCTCACTGAAACGCTTAAGTGGCAGGATGAACTAATTGCGCGCACAAAAAAATTGCTCATGTATCCAGCGTTTATGGGCACTGTGATTATTATTGTGCTATTTTTTTTAATGCTCTATTTAGTGCCTCAACTCGTTACTTTTATTGAAAATTTAGGAGGGGAGTTGCCTTTTCATACTCGAGCATTAATTTTTATATCAAATATATTTATTGATTATTGGCATATTATCCTTTTTGTTCCTTTTGTATTATTTGTTTTGCTGAAAGTAGCCATGAAGGTAAGTATGGGTGTTTGTTTAACGGTTGATCGAATTAAACTCAAAGTATGGATTATTGGTCCTATTTTAGAAAAAATAATTTTGGCCCGTTTTTCTAACTTTTTTGGAATTTTATATGCCTCAGGTATTACTATTTTGGATGGCCTAAAAATTAGTAAGGATTTTGTGGGAAATCGCATTATTGAAATAGCTTTACAGGATGTTATTGATAATATTACGGATGGAGTGGGCATTACTGAAAGTTTTGAAAGAGTACGTCTATTTCCACCTTTGGTGCTAAGAATGATTAAGATAGGCGAAACAACAGGAGAACTTGATATAGCATTAACCAATGTCAGCTATTTTTATGACCGAGAAGTCAAAGAATCAATTGATAAAATTCAGACGATGGTTGAGCCAGTCATGATTGTGACACTGGGCTTACTCTTGGGCTGGATTATGGTTTCTGTACTATTACCTATTTATGATACAATTACTTCGGTTGTGAGTACTTAGGAATAGGAATTAAATAACATCCATCAGTTTTCAATCAGACCTGGCAGGTTTTCAAAACCTGCCAGGTTTTGTTCCTGATTTTATTTAGTTCCCGTTCCTTAATTTGAAATATTGGGGGAAACTTTGTGAAAGTGCTAAGTCTTCCGTAATGTATCATAATTTTAAATAGCTATTATAGCGGTTTAATAGAAACTTCTAGAGTGATGTACTGTCGTTTCAATTAATAATTCTCTCACATGTCGATTTGCCCGAGCTAACTTAAGACGTCCTATTTTTTCTTTCTGAATGTAGTGTAAGCAAGCCCTTAACATGTCATGGTTCAAAGCAAGTAAACATTTTTCATAGTTGTTTTCATTGACATCAAGTGGTTTATTAAATAATGTGATATGAATACGATTAATACCTTGTAAATCTATACCTCGTTCGTCAAAAAACTTTAAGACTCTGCCCGATAAACGTTTTTCTCCTGCATTTGATAAGACTTCCAAGGCATTACCTTGGTTAGCACGGCTGGGAGAAAGTAATCCACGGCTCACACGTTGGAAAAACTCTAAATTTTGATCAGATACATAAGTAATTACCGTTAATACATTAAGCAAATGATTTTCTGCTACTTCTTGCAATACTTTTGAAATGAGTTCATGGGTTTTGCTAAAACGTAATTTATTTTGGTGAATTTTAATTAAACCATTAAGTCGGACAAAATTGCGCAATGAATTATGGGCGATGCGCTGTAGTCTATCTCTTTGGGCATCAGATAGCCTTGAATAAACTAAGGACAGAATTTCAAAACGTTCTTGAACTGACGCTGTATTTGAAAATATGTTTTCAATTAAAAAGGGTTTGCAAATATTGAGGTTAAGTCTTAACAATTCTTTGCTTTCGTTCACTAACGTCCGATCTCGTGCTCCAAGTAAGCGGATAATAGGCGTCCAGTCATCCAGAGGATGGCACTCTTTTAAGGCACGTAAAGCTGCAATTTTCATTTCTTTGTCAGAAGACTTGAGCGCCCGCAGTAAAAGTTCTTTATGCGGTTCGAGTCGGCCTTCTAACAGGCGAATGTAAGCTTTGAAGGCAGCTAAGCGTACGTTGGGTTTTGTACTTTTTAAATGAGGAATAGCAACATCGCTATAGCGTGATTGGCGCAATTCTCCTAATGCATATAGGTAAAGCGCTGTTTTTTCTGGAGAATGGGTATGTTCCAGCTTTGCAATGATCTTCTTTTCGATGGCTTGTTTTGGGCGATATTGTGGATGTCCATGCAAGCATAAACAAGCTTCAACAAAAACTTCAGGGGAAGGGTGAGCAAGTAATTTTTCGACTTCCCGATTAAAGTTAACGGATTTAAACTGAGATAATTTTTTGAGTATCAATGAAAGTACTGTCGAGTCTACAATGATACGCATCGCTTCGATTAGGTAAGTAATATTGCTATTAGACAAAGGCAAAGCGGCTAAAGTATTAATGCAGTGCTCTTGCACTTCAAATTTTTTAGTTTTTAGTAACAAGTTACCAACTTGGTTAACAAATTGGTTCAAACGCAATACGCGGATCATTTCTAATGCAGCAATAATGTTATAATGATCAGTGCTAGCAATTTTTTCTTCAATCACTTTTCGTAAGCTGTTACTGCCAGTTTTATTTGCTGAATTTATATCAGCATGACGACCAAATAGATCACGGTTTAATAAACTAAAAACCCCTTCATTGTAAGCTGCCCATTGTGGCAGTGCTGCTACAATACCTAGAATAGATACGATAAATACAATAAACGGTAAAATATAACTCGTTTGACCATCAGAAAATGAACCAGTGTATTGAATGAAACCTGAGTTTGTGCCTGAAATAAAAATTAAAATAATACCTGCAATCACTGTCGACATCGGAAACACGATACCATTTAAAAAAGCTTTGTTGGTGCCCCATTGATTAGGTGGAATGGCATTAAATAACAAATTGTTTGCGGGGGTACGTAAAGCGCCGCGCATTTCTTGGTTCACAAATTGGGCAAAAATCGCTAGCCCCAACATTATCATTGTATCTTCATTTACTTGATTAGGAGAATACCAAGAGTAAAAATAGAAAAATAGGGCAAAGGAGACTATTGCGGATAATGCAGGATGTAATAGATTGCTAGCACCTACACCCCAGCTAACAACAATACGAGCCGTTAGAAAAAGTTGAATAAACAACCAGGCAATGTTAGCAAACATTTCATAAGTCGCAAAAAATGTGGTTCTTTGCGTTATATCAGGGAAAATACTTGGATAAATAATGGCCTGATATTGGTATTCTAATAATTTGTTCCCAATGACAAAAGCAATTAACCCCAAAGACATAAACAGCATGAGTTTGGAACCAATCACATATTTAAAGGCAACGACCATTTCTTTCAATGGTCCTTTGTTACTTTTGAGATCGCTATGCGCTGCCCGAACAGGGATTAGTCGGGTACTGATAAGTCGTAACAAGGATAATGAGCCTAAACATGAAAATCCAAGTACAAGTACTAAATGTTCAGGGGCTAAATGAAAAACATTGAGTAGGACAACGAGGGCACTTCCCCCAAGGGCGCCACCAATAGGCAAACCGGTATGAATGACGCTGGTAACACGTTTTACTTGAACAGCAGTAAAATAAGAAGCAATAACACTGCCGACATGAATAGAAATCAAGATGTAAAAAAAGAAGAATCCAACAAAGAAAAGTCCGTATATCCAGTTAAATATATGCCCTTGTTCGGTAATAACCATCAACAATTGGATAAACACGGTAAAAAGCGTTGTTGCAAGGAAAAAGAAAGCAAGAATGGCAATACCACTTACTTTTTTAGTATAGTGCGCATAAACCATAGAACCTAACATGACCATTAGGTCAACGACTATCATCATAATAGGTAGCTTATCATTGCCCAAGTTACTAATAAGCAATGCCATACCAATGCTACGTGCAAAACTCGCCCCAAACGAAAAAACCAGTAGGACTAAAAAAAAGTAAAGTACGCCCTCCCATTCGTTTTGCTTGATTGATAATAAATTGAGTAGACGCGCTAACATAGTTATTCAATCTTTAATCAATAATCCCTTCTTATCCTTCCTAAGATATACTCAAGACTAGTCAAAATTTGGCAGTAATTTTTATAGGTGTTATTCAATAAAAAACTAAATTTTGACATGATAAAAGTATATATTGATTATGTTCTATTAAGCTCTGAAAATAGGCTATTTGTTAATCATACCACGCATTCTGCTAATCAGTACTTTAATAAAACCAAACGCAATGGCAGGGTATTCATGTGCAAGTTGTTCCATATCGTTACGTTCAATTACAAGAAAAGTACAAGGTCCATCACACATTGCGGTGGCGGTTCTGGTTTCTGCATCAAATAAAGCAAGTTCGCCTAAAAAATCGTTTTCTTTTAAGGTGGCTAAGTGTTTTTGTTCTCCACTTTGTTCTTTCAAAATCATGACTTTTCCAGACACTACGATAAATAACTTATCACCCACATCCCCTTCTTTAAATAAAACATGTCCGTCTTCATAAGCTTCTTCTGAGGCAATAGTCGAAATCATATGAATATCCTCTGTTTTCAACATAGAAAACAAAGGCACTTTATTCAGTACAATAATTTTTTCTAATGGAATCATTGCTTAATAATAAACGGCAAGTTTTATAAACATTTTTACATGGGTAACATTTTTTGAGTCACCTGCCTCTGAGCGAACCTATATGATACAATAATTATGATAACTTACGTCACTTTTTTGCAGTAATTTATTAAGAAAATGCAAAATAATGGCCAGGTAAACTATTTTTGGGCAACCTCTTCTAATAATTTTTGTCTGAGTTGTAGAATGACGGGGGATGTGCTTGGTTTAACCCCACGCCAGAGGTAAAAAGCTTCTGCAGCTTGTTCTACTAACATCCCTAAACCATCTAAGGCTGTTGCATTTTTCGTTAAAGCCCACTGCATAAAAGGTGTTGCAGTTGCTGAATACATCATGTCATAGCACCAACCATGCTCTGCCAGTATTTTTTCTGGTAAGGGGGGCAATGCTCCTTGTAAACTTGCCGATGTACCATTAATAATGACATCAAAGGTTTGCTTTTCCAAGGCTTGATAAGAAGAGGCGCTGATATTTCCTTGATCTACAAATAATTCTGCTAACGTTTCTGCTTTTGAAACTGTGCGATTAGCTATCACACACCTTTCAGGCTGTTCTGCTAAAATTAGTTCTAACACACCGCGTACTGCACCACCCGCCCCAAGTATCAGTAATCGTTGTCCAGTAAGTATAAGTTGTTGATTTTGAGTAATATCTTTTACAATACCAACACCATCCGTATTATCACCCATGGTTTTTCCTTGTTCGTCAAACCAAATGGTATTGACTGCGCCTGCTTTCTCTGCTCGTTTGCTACGTTGAGTAACGAGTTGCCAAGCGTATTCTTTAAACGGTACGGTAATATTTAATCCTTTGCCTTGCTGAATTTTGAAAGTTTTAATGGCTTCAAAAAAAGCTTGCTTTTCCGCATCGACTAGCAATGCCTCATATTGAATTGTTTGTTGAGTTTGTTGGGCAAAAGCGGCATGAATAAAAGGAGATTTACTGTGAGCGATTGGATTGCCCATCACTGCATAATAATCAATGCTTGTCATAAATCATCTCATAGTGACTAACAGACATTTGTTAGCATAGTTTTGGGGTAAGAACCTAAATGTTTGATGAGAGAAACATAGGGTTGTAAGGCTTGCATTGCATGAGTTAATGCTTGATCATTGATATGGCCCTCAATATCTATAAAAAATACATACTCCCAAATACCAACTTTGGAAGGGCGTGACTCAATTCGAGTCATATTAATTTGGTGATCAGCAAAAACGTGCAGCATCGCATAGAGTGCACCAGGTTCATTGGTGACAGAGAGTAATAATGAAGTTTTATCATTATTGGTTGATAGCGTTGTTTGTTTGCTCAATACAGCAAAGCGCGTGGTATTATTGACATTGTTTTCAATGTGAGAGTCGAGTATTTTAAGCTGATAAATATCAGCCGCTACTTTGCCCGCAATTGCCGCCACATGGCTTTCTTGCATTGCTCTAATAGCGGCCTCTGCATTGCTGTCAACCGCGATTCGTTTGACTGTTGGTAAATGCGTATCTAACCAGATACTGCATTGGGCAAGTGCTTGCTGGTGTCCGCAGACTGTAGTAATTGATTGCAAACTACCACTATTAGATAAAAGATTGTGGTGAATTGGTAAATTAATTTCTCCACAAATTTTTAACGATGTATCAACAAAACAATCTAATGTTTGATTGACACTGCCCTCAGTTGAATTTTCGACAGGCACAATACCATAGCTAGCAGTACCCGCTGCAACTTCGCGAAACACACTAAGAATAGTCTGTAAAGGCACTTCTTTGATTGAATGTCCAAAGTGTTTTAAGACAGCTGCATGCGTATAAGTCCCTTTTGGCCCCAAAAAAGCAACGCTTAATGGGTATTGGAGTGCGCGACAACCAGCCATTATCTCAGTAAAGATAACGGTGAGTACATCATTTGATAAAGGGCCTTGGTTACGTGTTGTCACATTACGTAATACTTCAGCTTCTCTCTCTGGACGATAAATGACTGCATTTTTATCTTCTGCGTACTTTGCATCTGCAACTTTTCGAGCTAAATGCGCACGTTGCGTAATTAATTCTTGAATTTTTACATCAAGGGTATCAATGTGTTGACGGACACCATCTAATTGTGGATTGCTCATTGTTATTAAATTTTTATTAAACGTTTTAATTATTAAGCATTATACTTTCGACAAATCAAAATGTGGCCCTTCTATGAATGCAAGATTTATCTTGATTTGAGCACTTGCCAAACCAAAATTTGATGAGTTTTGGGTATAAATTATTTCTTAGATAAATTTGTAAATTCATTTTACTACAGATCGAATACAAATAGTCGAATCGGTGATAGCTCAACATTTACCATTCTACTTTACAGATGGATACTGATAAAAAATAATATAATTCAAATAGTTATAACTTTAATTATTTATTAAAATACTATGATAAATATTAATTAGTTAATTTTTTCGAAAAAATACTTGACTAATTTAGTAAAGAACATATATTGTAATTAACACAAGAAAAAAATTGTTGATTTTTTTGTAACAAATAATGAAGTTTACAGAAACTGTTTTACTAAGGAGACTCAACATGACACACTTTCACATGCACTCAACAACAGATCCAATGACAGGCCGTGACATTCCTGATACAGCAGGCCACCCCTATGTAGTTGAAGGCGAACATTACCATGATTTAACTATTTATTTTGAATCAGATACTACCCGCAAAGCTTATTTAGATATACCAGTAGAAAAGGTGGGTGGGGAAGGAAATTTGCATAGGATGTTAGATAACCCCGCAGCAGATATGAATGATAATAACTAATACAAAATACTAAACGCTTTCTTCTTTTTACTCGTATTATGTCAACGAGCCTCTCTTTTCCCTTTTAATCTTGATTAAAAGGGATTTTTTTGTTTTAAGTTCTTTGTTCCAATCACTGCGAGGCATGGATGCCGAGTAGTTCGCGACTAGCTGGGCGCTCAAAAATAGTATAAAACAGTAGGTAAGGGCGATAGTCCTTGCGTGCGTTTTTTGCTATTTTTGAGCTTCACCCCAGCGTC
>JADGDF010000015.1:8676-42280 GCA_016745055.1 Thiotrichaceae bacterium
GTACGCAGTTGCCGTATCGAGACCGGACGTGTCGGGGCAAACAAACTAGCGTCTCGCTGAGAATTGAGTCGCTCTTAGGGATAGGACGTCCCGGGAGCATCACGAAATCTCTGCGTGACACCGGCATTGTTTGAGCTTCTCTCTAAAGTATCAGTGCAGAACTTTGCTGAAATTAGACCACTAGCGAAATAACGAGTTAAAAAGTTTAAATAATTAATATATTGTATATAGCAGCAATTCTATAAACTGAGGGAAAAGTTGAAATTCGTTTGTTTGTTATGGCACTATTTTTATATTTATTACAAGTGTGAACCCTACAATTTAACGTCTTACCCAGTGCGATTCATAGATACTGATTTAATAACGTTCAGCAATTCGTAACACGGCACTACGTGCTCGTGGATTTTGTTGAATTTCACTCTCAGTGGCAGTAATTGCTTTGCCAATAACTTGCAAGCTGCGATTTAACATAGCTTCTGTAATAGGTAGCTTGCTGGGATAGTGATCTCCACGCGCTTTGTCTCGCATAAAACGTTTGACAATACGATCTTCTAAAGAGTGAAAACTAATGACAGCAAGCCTTCCTTTTGGTTTTAGCACTTTGATTGCTTGTGGTAATACATTTTCTAATTGTGCTAATTCTTGGTTAATAAAAATACGTAATGCTTGAAACGTACGAGTGGCAGGGTGTTTGTGTTTTTCTTTGAAAGGTTGAGCTTTAGCCACGATTTCTGCTAGTTGGGTTGTAGTTTGAATGGGCGTTATTTCGCGCATTGCAACAATAGCGTTGGCGATCCGTTTAGAAAAACGTTCTTCCCCATATTTTTTAAATATTTCAGTCATTGTTTCAGCTTTTGCATGCGTTAACCATTGAGCAACACTTTCACCTGCATCTGGATTCATCCGCATATCCAAATCACCTGTTTGCATAAAACTAAATCCGCGTTGTGGATTATCTAGTTGCGGAGAAGAAACACCCAGGTCAAGCAAGATGCCGTTAATGTTTCCAGCTAAATTTAATTGTTGAAGATGCGTTAATAAACTGTCAAAGCAAGCGTGAATAATTGTAAAACGTTTATCTTTCTCAGCAAGTACCTGACCTGCTGCAATGGCTTCTGGGTCTTGATCAAAAGCAATGAGCCGCCCTTCTGCCGATAATTGCGCTAAAACGGCCTGGCTGTGTCCACCTCGTCCAAAAGTTCCATCAATATAAATACCTGATGGTTCGATGTTCAGAGAATTTAGCACTTCCTGGCATAAAACAGGCTGATGATTAAAAGTTAAGTGACCAATTTTGGGTTTTTCAGAGGATGCAGGCATACCGGGCAACTATATTTGTTGGGATAAATCATGCAGTTGTGCAAGATTTACCCTGAAAAATAAGTTTTGGAACGTTGCTAAACCAAATGAGTGTCTTTTGGATAAATTATTCTTCATTTAACCACTTAGTCATAGTTTCTAACGCAGAATGGCGAGTTAAATCAACATGGATTGGAGTAATTGACACATAACCTTGTGCTACGGTGTAAAAATCTGAGCCTGGTGTAGGATTTTGCGCATCCCCTACAGGCCCAATCCAATAGATAGGTTCCCCACGTGGATCAGTGGATTTAATAATAGGTTCAGAGCAATGTCTTTTACCTAAACGAGTTGCTTGAATCCCTTTGATTTGTTCCCAAGGTAAATCTGGTACATTAATATTTAGAATTGTATCTACGGGTAAATCTAGCTCATTTGATTGTAAACGCCGCAACATTGATTCGGCTACTTGTGCAGCAGTTTCGTAATATTGGGGATCATCACTTACTGTGGACAAAGCAAGTGCTGGTAATCCTAAAGAACGGCCTTCCATCGCTGCTGCCACTGTGCCAGAATATAAAACGTCATCACCTAAGTTGCCACCAGCATTAATGCCTGAAACCACAATATCTGGTAAAGTATCTAATAGACCTGTGAGAGCAAAATGGACACAGTCTGTTGGTGTTCCATCAATATAAATAAAGCCATTTTCCGCTTTTTTAGCACGAATAGGGTGTTCTAAAGTCAAAGAGTTACTTGCACCACTTCGGTTACGATCAGGTGCAACAACAGTGATGTGGGCAAATTTTTGTAGCGTTTCAACTAAACGAATAATACCAGGCGCTTGATAACCATCATCATTACTAACTAATATTCTCATCATTCTTTATATTTATATCACTTGGGAAATTTGGTTGCGCTTATTATACTGCAAAATAGCCAGAAGGATGGTTGGAAATATGAGGGAACAAACGAAAAACGATTACGTCTACCAGGCATGACTACGCGGGTGCGTAGCCACGAGAAAAATTCATTTTCACCAAAATAAAGGAACTTAAGTTACATCCATAATGAAAATTTCAATTTAGTCATCAAATCATTATCTTTTTCAACGGTTTCGATAAAATGAGTCGGCAACATTTTACAGTCTTCACAAACGATCCCTGGTGTACAGCAGGATTTGCGGTTGCCATCTGAAGCATAGCAGTAAATGTAATCATTTAGCTTGCAGGCACTTTCAAGCCGACGGGTTAATAGTGATTCTAGTAAAGCTTTTGTCATAAACACATTGAGGTCATATTGATATTTGCTTAATGTTTTTCTGACAGTCGCAATGTCTTGTTCATCTAAGCCTAATCGTTCATCAAATTTAGTTGGTTTTGAGGATTTACTATAAATTTGAAATTCAATTCCAGCTGTTTTTAGACTTTTTACATAACAGATCACTTCATCTAACGTTGGCAAGTTCATTTTGGTAATCGTTACATTGAAGATAGCTCGTCTATCCCCGCGATAGTTAGACACAATTTTCTGAAAACTTCCCTTCCCCCTCAGATAGTCATTTTCCTTTTCCAATCCATCTAATGAAATATGGAGTTTGGCTTTTTTATAAGCAGATGAGACTTTAATTTGGCCGTTAGAAATAATCGTTAGTACAGGAAAGTAGCGGTAGGCTAAATCAATAATGTCTTCTCTTAAGGTCGGTTCCCCTCCATAAAGCCAAGCTTGGTAAATATGTTGGTCTTGATACTGTTGAAATAATTTTTCAATGTCCTGAATTGACATGTTATCAGCCAAATGGGAGCCATCTTTGAAAAAGTAACAAGTTTTACACCTTAAATTACAATCTGAAGTAACATCTAGCTGAAGGCCGGCAAGTTCTTCTTTCCGTTTTGCCCGCAAGTACCATATGACTCGGCCTAGTCTACTTAATCGCGTGAACATATTTTCATCCTTTTAACAATTGTTACGTGACATCAGAAATAAAAAAATACCATTTTAGTTCTTTGTTTTTTCCTCAATCCAAGGTTCAAGTTCTTCCCATTTTTCAGCATTGATTGTTGGCCAATTTTTAATTTCTTCTTTAGTATATTGATAGCCAACTTCCACTAATTCTTCAAGCGCTGAGAATTCCAACATTTTAAATTGTTTAACCGGTGGTGTGAGGCAAAAATCTGCATCTTTTCGCACCATATTTGCTCTATCATTACTGCTAAGTAAAGTTGCGCCTAATAAAATGTCTATAATAGAAGGCAACTGAAAACTTTTTTGAAAAGGCCAAATTCGACGCCATAAAATTTCCCAAGCAGAAGGTATACTTTCATACTCCACATTTAAATTCATTTGGCCCGCAATATCAATGACAATCACAGTACCACAATATCGTCGCATGATGTCGCCAGGTAAGTTATTGAGTACACCACCATCAATGAGTACATTACCATCTTCTAAGATGGGTTCTGCAATGCCTGGAATAGCGGTGGTTGCCCGAATGGCTTTTTCCAAACTCCCTTGTTGGTGAATGTTCATTTGGTAGGTTGATAAATTGCTAGAAATACAGAAAAAATTAATCCACAAATCTTCTATTTGCGTTTCACCAAAGGCCATCGTAGAACTTTCTTTCATTTTCTGACCACGCAGCAGGGATACTATAGGTAGTTGATAGGCTTTATAAGGATTAAAATCCACTAATCCTCTCCGATTAACCCTAATCATTTTTCTACGGTTCCACTCCGCAGCGCATTGGGCACCAATATGCCCACCCATGCTACTTCCTCCAATCATATCAATTGGAATTCCTGCTTCTTTTAAAGCTAGATAAACCCCAAAATGCGCAAATCCACGTGCGCCTCCACCACTGAGCACTAAACCAACCGCACGTCCGGTCAGAAAGCGGGTTAAACGTTCAAAATCAGCTTCAACATGACAACGGACATGGTGATGACTTTTCACTTTTCGAGGAGATAACCAACGTTGGGTACCTGAGGGTAACTTTTCTTTCTTTGAATGTAACAATACCAACATTTGACTGGCCGTGGTCAAACAATTTTCTTTGCAAAGTAAAATTTGTTCGATTTCACTTAGCTGGGGATCATCTGTTGCATTAGCCACTAAGATAATTTGATCTGCTCGCTTAAGACACCATTGAGTCCAGTTTGTGACAGTTGAATCCGCTTGATAAAGCGTAAAATGATGTTTAATTTCTTGCTCATCTAATAAGGTGCTTAATCGAATACTTTGTGGATCATCTTCAGCAAGTTGTGAAGCTCCCATCATTTCCATTAAATTATCCACGCGTTCACTGCTTAAATGTAAAATGGAATCAGAACTTAATAGGGTAGACACTAAACGTTGACAAAAGCCATTAAGTTTTACGTTTGGACTGATGGGTACTACGGCAATATTAATTAAATTACTTTGAGTAACAGGCGCATGCATTGCTTTTTGCAAACGTTGAATAATGACTTTAGTGATGGCCATCATCATGTGAGGACGTTGTTGCATAATTTGCTCAAAAGTCACTTTAGGCAATTTTACTAATTCACAATCACGCAATGCATAAACGCTGGCAGCTCTAAGTTCTTCAGAAAAAATTGCCATTTCCCCAACGGTTTCGCCACGAGAAATTTCTCCAACAATTTGCGTTTTACCCATATTGTCTTCAACCACGGCTTCCAGTCGACCACTGACAACAATGTACAAGCTATTGCCGAGTTCACCTTGCAGAAATAAAGCATCTCCACTATGAAGATATACCCATTCAATTTGTTTTTCGATTTTTTCAAAAATATTTGGATCACAAACACCAAATAACTTGGGTAAGGTGGTTAATAATTGAGCACGTCGTAAACGTTTGACAGTGACTTTTGCCAGCTTGCGAAGTACATCAGGACATAAGTCAACTATTTGCTCAAAATCAGCTTTTGATAGTCTAATTAGTTCAGTTTTAGTAATTGCACTGACATCAGCTGTTCGCTTGCCGCCAACTAATATCTGCATTTCACCCACAGTTTCATTGATGCCAATTTTCCCTAATATTGTTTGACTCCCATCTTCATTATCAATGGTAACTTGCAGTTGTCCATTGATGACAAAATAAAGTGCATCACTGACTGTACCTTGGCTAAATAAGGTTTCTCCGATAGGGACAACTTTGCAAGAAACTTTAGTTGACAAAATTTCCAAAATATTTTCGTCAACATTTTTGAATAAGTAAAAATTTTTTAATTGTGTACGTAAACTTGTATTGGGTGGCATCATAAATAAAAAATAATTTTATGGTTAATTTTAATGTTTTTCTTGCTAAGAATCGTAGTTGGCAGATATGTTTAGGAATAGGAATTAAATAACATTCATCAGTTTTCAATCAGACCTGGCAGGTTTTAAAAACCTGCCAGGTCTTGTTCCTGATTTTATTTAATTCTCGTTCCTTAGTTTTAAGACATGTTAGATTCTATGGCTATACAAGAAAACGTGAGTGAGGCGTATTTTTGAGTAGTGCCTCTGCCTCATTTGCAGGCAACGGCCTAGCAAAAAAGTAACCCTGTCCATACTCACAGTTAAGTTGGTGTAATAATTTTAATTGTTCTATAGTTTCAATGCCTTCAGCAATCACATCCATATGTAAATGATGGCTTAATGAAATAATTGTTTCCACAATAGCAACTTTTTCTGCTTGGTGATCCATTTCTCCAACAAAAGATTTATCAATTTTTAACGTATCCATAGGAAAACGGGTAAGATATTCAAAGGAGGAATATCCCGTGCCAAAATCATCCATGCTAAGTTTAATGTCAAGTGACTTTAATTCCAAGAGTAAATCAATGGCGGTTTTAAAATCTTTCATGACAACAGTTTCAGTAACTTCTAATTTTAAACGATCAGGGGACAATTGTGTTTCTTTTAAAACTTGCTCAACACGTTTGGTCAAATCTACCAATCCAAATTGTTTGCCTGAAAGATTGACACTGATAATGAGTGATTGGTGTTCAGCAAATAATTGTTGCCACTGATAAGTTTGTTGACAAGCTTGTCGTAACACCCATTCTCCAATAGGAATAATGAGTCCCGTTTGCTCTGCAATAGGGATAAATTGATCAGGACGCACCAATCCTCGTGTTGGATGTTGCCAACGGACAAGTGCTTCAAAACCTGCAATATCGCCTGTTTTTAAATGGATAATAGGCTGATAATGAACAACAAATTCAGGTAAGTTAGGAAAAGTAGATTTGGCACAATGTGGTGATAACGTTTGTTTTAATGCGGCTGTATTATGCGGTATAGAAGAATAGATTTTTGGTGTCACTGAATGTCTTAAATCCCGCTCTAACTCAAATTGGGCAATAGCATCCGTTTCCATAGCGGTTTCAAACACTGCAGGTTGGGTTTTTTCTAGTGCTCGTGCTTGATACATGGCAGTTTGCGCATCTTTTAGTAAATCTCGTTGTTCTTTAATACGTTCAAAAGCAATACCGATATTGACTTGGGTAAAAACTTCTTCTTCTTTCAAGTCAAAGGGTATTTGCATTTTTCGTTGAATTCTGTTGGCCAACCTTATTATCATTGTTTTACGTTTAAAATTGATAAACAAAATAGCAAACTCATCTTCGCTCACCCGCGCAATGGCGTGAATATAAACCATTTGTTTACTTAACAGTTTGGTCAGCCTAATTTGAAAGGCAATTAAAAGTAACTCTCCTTTGTGATGCCCTAATACCATATTCACTACCTTGAAGCGATCTAAGTGGAGCAATAATACAGCGTGATTATTAATTTGTTTGTATTGTTGCTTGACTAGGTAACGAGTGAATAAATAGCGGTTAGGTAAATGTGTTAACGCGTCATAAAACATGTTATACATCAATTTAAATAGCGTAATACTTGAACCCGTAACAATAAAGCCAGCAAGTGGTGCAGCAATGGGTATCCATACCCCTTTGAGAAACAATATATAGCTAATCACGATTAATGAGCCAATACCCGCAAAAGTAACCAACATTAATACTAAGGGATGTTGTAACCGCCAAGCTAGGGAAAGGCTAAGTAGCGCCCAAGTTAATATCCATAAAATTTCTACTTTTTCTGGCCAGAAAGTAAACATGGCATGATATTTTTTCGACCAAATAGATTGTGCAATACCCGTTTTTGTGATTTCAGGCTTACCCATCGCAGCGGTTAATAACTGACTAATTATATGGGCGTGGATAAAAACGCCTGCCATATGTACTTTTTCATCATCTACAGCACTATAAGGTGTTGGAAACGTATTTTTAACACTGGTGGCAGTCGTGCCAATCAATACTATTTTCCCTTTTATCCAACTAGGGTTAATCTGTTGGTTCAAAGCATCTTGAAGAGTCACAGTGCGCGAAACTTTACGGCCTGAACGATAATTCAACATGATTTGATAACCACTAGCATCAACATTTTGATACCCACCAGAATTCGGTTTTAAAGGCAAAAAAGTCGCCTTTCCCAATTCAAATTGTTCAGGATTCTTGGAAGTATTTTGAGAATAAATTTCCTGCTGACGTAAGTAATGCAACGCTAAATTGGTAGAAAAAGCGGTCAATACTTTACCTTTTGTATTCACTGCGTACATTAAATTTCGACGTACAACCCGGTCTGTGTCCAACACCAAATCGTTAAAACCAACTCGTTCAGGCGGGACATTGGATGGTGGTGGCGTTGGCGTCACACGTTTACTACCCAAAGTCGTAATCACCATCACATTGGGTTGCTTTAACTGGGTTAATAAATTTTCATGACCAGGTTCAAAAGGAATATGGCGAGGAATATTCAATCCAATGACTGCAGGCTGATGTTTAGACAAACTTTCCAGTAAATAAGCAACCACTTGATCTGGGAGTGGCCAGCGTTTTTGGGTTTGGATATCTGTTTCGGTAATTTCTATAACCAATAATCTAGGGTCTATTCCTATTTCAGGGCGAGAACGTGTCATCCAATCAAATGCAAGTAATTCTAACGGAGTAAACCAATCCAACTGTTTCACACCTAATATAAGTAGTGCGATCATGAAACTGACTAAAAGTATTGATTTATTTGTTAACAGACCAGTTTTGAGTCGATTCCGATACAATAGTTGTTTTACCATTATTTGTGATGATACGCTTTGTGATTATACTAGAATATTAGCTTAAAAACGCCAGTAGGGAAATGAATTCATGAATAGTAAGACAGATTACTTTCGACAATATAAAGAGAATGTACTTTTTTAAATTGAAAATTAATACAACTTATTTTCAATTCAGCGGCCATAATGCAAAAGCATGAATAAATATGAAAAAATATACCTGATAAATTTTAGAGAGTATAAACATCATTTTTTAGTAAAAAATAATGCAAAAATGTATATAAATCTACTTCACACAACCATTAAGTTAAGCTCGTAGGAGTGCAAACTTTAGTTTGCACACGCAAGATAAATCTTGCACGCCAAACTGAAAAAATCCTTAACTTAATGGTAGTGATGCTTAGACTAGGATAAGCACTTCATACGGGTTATAATGAAAATGTTGATTGCATTACAATAACTTATTAAAAAACTCAACCATAATGTAGGAGGAATGAGTCTTATGAAAAAACTCATGAGGTATGGACTAAGCGCACTATTACTTGTTAGCACAATGTCAGTATGGGCAAATGGGAAGGGCTGTCTTTCTTGCCACGAGGGGATTGAATCAATTACAAACACCCCTATGATGGACTTGATTAAGTTTAGAGGCCAAAACTATGGTGATATGGGTGGGTGTATTATTTGTCACGGGGGTGATCCATTTGCCAGTGAGAAAGAAGATGCCCATAAAGGCGTTCCTGCTGCACTGAAAGAAAAGAGTGGACCACAAATGTTTTACCCTGACCCAGGAAGCATTTGGATTAACAAATTTACTTGTGGACAATCTGGCTGCCACACAGGCTATAGCGACCGCTTGGAAAAAGCGCTAATGAATACCGAAGCCGGTAAATTACAAGGTAATTTATGGTCTTGGGGATATCAAGGCGACCACAAAGTCGTGTGGGGCAACTATGACTTGAAAGATGAGGATGGCCCAGTACCTTCTACTGGTACACAAGCTTACAAAGATTACATGGCTGCGATGATAAAAGCGCATCCTGATCAATTCCCCACTGAACTGAAACAAGTGCCTGAACCCAAAGTAGAAGATATACCTGATAATCCTAATCATGCGGGTTTAACCTATTCTCGTCAAGAATGCCAACGTTGTCATGTTGGTGTGACTGGCCGTGAAAAACGCGGTGATTATCGGGGTAGTGGTTGTTCTTCCTGTCATATTCCTTATGGAAATGAAGGTTTATATGAAGGTAACGATCCAATGATTAACAAGAAAGAACCAGGCCATCCGCTTGTTCACCAAATTCAATCTACCCGTAAAAATAAAGTCAAAGTGGGTGATGTTGAATATTCAGGCATTCCCACTGAAACGTGTAACTCCTGTCACAATCGCGGTAAACGTATTGGTGTAAGTTATCAAGGGATTATGGAGTTTCCTTATGGCAGTCCTTATGATGAAAAAGGCAATAAACAACCGAAGTTACATACCAAAAATTACCTATTCATCAAAGATGATTTACATCACCAAATCGAAAGCCGTCCTGAAAATCCAAAAGGTGGGTTACTCTGCCAAGACTGTCATACTTCCATTGACATGCATGGTGATGGTAATATTCCAGGCACAACGTTAGCTCAAGTTGAAATCGAATGTTCTGACTGTCACGGCACACCAGATAAGTATCCCTGGGAATTGCCTCTGGGTTATGGTGAAGAGTTTCAACAAGAGATTGATACCAAACCACGCGGTGTAACCTCTGATACGCCTGAAACAATGGCCTTTGCGACTTATTATCCTCCAGAAGATGGTTATCTTTTAACTGCGCGTGGTAACGCTTATGGCAATGTGGTCAGAAAAGGGGCTGATGTAATTTTACACTCAGCGTCTGGTTTAGACTTCAAAATACCGCTACTCAAGAAAATCAATGATGAAGATAGCTGGCGTAGTTTAGAAGGCAAAGTCTCCATGACCAAAGTGGCTAATCACATGGATAACATGGAATGCTATGCTTGTCACGCAGATTGGGTGCCCCAATGTTATGGTTGCCATATTACTATAGATTATTCTCAAGGCAAGACTAACGTAGATTGGATTACCAATGCGAATTCTCGTGGTGAAAATGGTCTAACTGAAGATGCCGAACTGGGTACCAATGGTTTACATGGTCCAGGTAAAGTCTCAGAAACGCGCTCTTATCTACGTTGGGAAACGCCTATTTTAGGTATTAACGGCGAAGGCCGCGTCACCCCCATGATGCCAGGTTGCCAAGTCATTACTACGGTTATTGATAAAGATGGCAATACCGTGGTTAACAATAAAATTTGGGATACCTCTGAAGGCCCAGGTTTAGATATGGCTGCAGTACAACCACATACCGCAGGTCGTCAAGCAAGATCATGTGAAAGTTGTCACGCCAATCCAAAAACTTTGGGTTATGGCATTGAAGATGGTCGTTTTAATAAGAAAATGAGCGAACCTCTTTATGTTGATTTGGAAACAGCCACGGGTCAAGTGATTCCTGGTTCAGCCATTGTTCAGTCCCCTGCTGTGCCTGGTTTGGAATGGGATTTATCTCAAATCGTCACGCGCGATGGTAAGCAATTAGTGACCAGTGGCTCCCATTGGCCATTGACTGGCCCCTTAACCCAAGCTCAACGTGACAAAATGGAACGTACAGGTTTGTGTATGGGTTGTCATAAAGAAATGACCAATGATGATTTATGGAAGAAGCTGAATTCTAGCAAAGTGTTGAATGATGAAGAACACATCAATCGCATGAATCAGTTATTAAAAGACGCGGCTTCTTTGAAGTAATCTAAAAGCATTTCTCGCTAGATAAAGGTTGTTGGACGGAATTTGTAACTCCGTCCAGTAACCTTTTTTCGTTATTTCACTCGTATGTTCAAATTCACGGCCATTAAGTTAAGCTTATAGGAATGTAAACTTTAGTTTGCATAGGCAAGATAAATCTTGCACTCCAAATTGCCATTAATTAAGTTTGTAGGATTGCAAACTTTAGTTTACGTAGGCAAGATAAATCTCGCACTCCTGTGAGAAAATCCTTAACTTAATGGCGGTGATGTTCAAAACTTAGAGATTGTAAAAGAACTACCCAAAAGCGTTTTTTTGCATGTGAAGTCAAGATAAAATCTATCATTTCCTTTTTCAGAACTGCTGATGCGCTTCCTGTCGTCAATGCGAGCAAATTACACAAAACTTACATGCGAGTGTAGGTTTGTAACCTGCCCCTGAACATTTTTAACAACGCCAAACATGTTTAAAACGTTCGGGTCAAATATTTTACTTCCTGTCGGGTTACGGTTTTTGCGTTGCAAAAAGTCTAACCCGACTTACCTGGATTGGCTGCCAGGTTGAAAGAAATTAAGGGCACATCCAGACAATGCCTTCAATATCACTATAGGGAGTGTTGATTGAGAGGCTGTTAGTAATAGCACAGTTGTTAGGGTCAAACGAATAAATGCTTGTGTCGCTGGATTTGTGTAAACTGAATAATAACTCGTTCGTATTGAGCATTGATAAAGCTTCAACTTGGCTGGGAAAATGCTTGCAAGTTTTATCAACAATCCCAGTTTGAGAGTCAAATTGATATAAGGCTTTGCCTGAGGCTGCGTACAAGATTTTCCCCTGATTATCCCAAGTTAAACCTTCAACGTTGGTATTGGCAGAGATGATTTCTGTTTTGTGACAAGTACCCTGGTTCACTTGGTTAATGTCGACAGTAAATAAGCCTTCTTTATCCGCCCAGACCCATAAACTGCCCTCTTGTGGATGGAAAGCCATGGCAGATACTTCTCCTAAGCCAGTATGACAAACAGGCGTGAGGTTACCATTGGTTTTATCGACTTGATATAGATAGCCAGCAGGTAAGTCTTGCGCAGGATCATCGCCTGATGAGGCGTAAAGTGTCAGTGTTTGGGGATGAAAATCTAGCCCTTCTAAATCATAGCCTTGATGGGTGTCACCCAAAGCGTTGACTTGAAAGTTTTGAAATGGATCAATGGTGAACAACTGTGAGTTGTTTAATTTATCATCATGGACTGCATAGACAAAACAAGGACAAGGAGTTTGCGTTGTCGCCCACTCTGGATTTTTGTCATTAAGCCATTCAATGAGTTCTGGATCAGAAGAAGTTAAGTGGTTGTTTTGTAAACCTAACTCATGCACATCTGGGTTCATCAAAGAAATTGGGATTTCTCCACACAATTCATTATCATTCAAAGACATATACAAAAACAATCCTGAATAATCTATCAAATTTCCCAATGATTCAGGGATAGGACCACTGAGTTGGTTATGAGACAAATCTACATATAATAAATAGTTAAAGTATCCAAATGATTCTGGAATAGAACCACTAAGTTGGTTATGGTTCAAATATAAAAAAGATAAACTCCGCATATATGGCAATATTTTTGGGATAGAGCCGCTCAATTGGTTATGACGCAACGATAATAATTCCAGATTCGTCAAAACTTCCAATGAGTTAGGGAGAGAACCACTAAGTTGGTTGTTATCCAAACGTAAATCCACCAACTTCGTCAAATTTCCCAATGATTCTGGGAGAGGACCACTGAGTTGGTTGCCAGACAAATAGAGTCTTGTCACATGTCCACCTCTACAAGAAACTCCACGCCAATTGCAAGGTTCATTGGTTATATTCCAACCCGAGTTGTTTTTCCAATTTGGACCGTTGGTGCTGTGATAAAAATCCATCAAGGCTTGACATTCTACTTGGGGAATTTGGGTGACAGAATTACAAACATCTGTCCCTGATAGAACGTATGGACAAGAAGTTTGCGTTGTTGCCCACTCGGGATTTTTGGCATTAAGCCATTCAATGAGTTCTGGATCATAAGCAGATAGATGATTGTTTTGCAATTGTATAGCCCAACTCACATTCATCCAGGAAGTTGATATTCCTCCACAGAAATTGTTATCATTTAGCATCAAAGTAGATAATTTCCTTGACCGATTTCCTAATGAACTAGGGAGAGTACCACTGAATTGGTTATTAGATAAATTTAAGTAACTCAAATATGCCAAATTTCCTAATGATTCTGGGAGAAAACCGCTAAGTTGGTTATATTCCAAGTATAACTGCCATAAATTCGTCAAATTCCCCAATGATTCTGGAATAGAACCACTAAGTTGGTTATGTTCTAAATGTAACTCCTCTAACTTCGTCAAATTTCCTAATGATTCTGGGAGAGAGCCACTGAATTGATTGTTCCCTAAAGTTAACACTTGCAAATTTGTCAAATTTCCCAATGATTCAGGGAGGGTACCGCTGAATTGGTTATTTTCCAAGTATAATGGCTCTAAATTTGTCAAATTTCCTAGTGATTCTGGGAGAGTACCACTGAATTGGTTGTTCCCTAAACCTAACACCTGCAACTTTGTTAAATTTCCCAATGATTCTGGAATAGAACCACTAAGTTGGTTATGTTCTAAATGTAACTCCTCTAACTTCGTCAAATTTCCTAGTGATTCTGGGAGAGAACTACTGAATTGATTGTTCCCTAAAGCTAATTCCTGCAAATTCGTCAAATTTCCCAATGATTCTGGAATAGAACCACTAAGTTGGTTGTGAGAAAGATATAACTTCTTCAAATTCACTAAAACTCCCAACGATTCAGGAATAGAGCCACTAAGTTTGTTGTAATACAAACCAAGTTTTGTCACATGCCCATTGCTACAAGCAACTCCATACCAATTACAAGGCTCATTGGTTGTATTCCAACCAGAGTTATTTTTCCAATTTGGACCATTGGTGCTGTGATAAAAATCAATCAAGGCTTGACATTCTGTTTGAGGAATCTGAGTAACAGCATTACAATCCGTTGCTGCTTGGACAAAGGAAAAGGTGATTGTTCCTAAAATAATGCTAATTTTTAAGGTTATGAGTAATAAAGGGCGTGTACTTAACATTGAATTTTCTCCTGAGTTTGGCAAGTGAATTATTTTCTTGAGCAAATGCATTATCACTAATTAACCTGCTTTATTTCCACACTAGAAATGCTGTAAAAAACTTAAAAAACCACTATTTTTTGCAAACTTTCAATAATTTTACTTTAGCATTAGTACATCACCCATTTTATTTTGACGGGCAAAAAGACCTGGCAGGTTTTTAAAACCTGCCATATCTACTCGTCATTAAAAGCTTGGTGGTGGACTAGAGTTCTTTTACAGATTCAGAGCGTAGAGGTAAAAATTTTACCTGCCTACTTTATAAGGTTAAGACAAATAACCCTAAATTACAACAACAATCGCCTCACATCCGATAAAATAAACGCTAAAAACTGCGTAAAACGGGCTGCAGCCGCGCCATCAATCACACGATGATCATAAGAAAGGGAGAGTGGTAACATTAAGCGAGGGACAAATTCTCCATTTTGATATACTGATTGCATTTCAGAACGAGAAATACGATGCTAGAAGAACTCTCAATTAACCGAGATTTAAAAGATATTGTTAAGGAACAAGGAATATTAAGCATACTAAGATATGAAGATTTACCTTCTTATGAAATCGGACTGGAAAAAGGAGAAATCAAGAAGCTAGCCATGACACGTTTTCGTGACACAAACCGGGGATGAAATTCTCTAAAACTCGTTTACCTAAAAATGCGGGGTTCCGTCAAATTACATAGTAGAACTACGAAAATGCCAAAGATTCTCAGGAACAGAGATGTTCCGTGAATACCACGAAAAATTTGTGAGACTCCAGTATTTTTTATTGAGAATCTAAGTTTGAGCTAAATACATCCTCCTGAGAGGTTTTGCTATGAATCCAAGCTAAATCTAAAAATTTTTGTAAATTTTCCAATAACATCTCTGCTCGAAATGGTTTAGGAATAAAGGTATTACACCCAACTTCATAGCTTTGTTTTTGATTATAATCAAAGACACTGGCAGTGACAGCAAAAATAGGCGTTTGCTTAAATTCATTGAGCTTTCTTAAACATTTCACCACTTCCAAACCATCAACAACGGGTAATATTAAATCTGTCATAATTAAGTCTGGTTGGATATCTATGGCCTTATCAATACCTTCTTGCCCATTAGATGCTTCAATAACTTTAAATCCCAAAGGCATTAACAAATTTACAATCACTGAACGATTTTCCCATTTTGCATCAATGAGGAGAATAGTTTTGGTATTGCCCTCAAAACCAATAATGGTTGGCAAACTTTCTTTCATTTCCTTTTTAATTGGATTTTTGGCTTCTGGTAAGTCAATGGCAAACCAAAAAGTACTACCTTCGCCCAATACGCTTTCTACATAAATCTTACCATCCATTAGTTCTACTATACGTTCAGTAATTGCTAATCCTAGTCCAGTACCTTCAGCTTTATAATTATCATTACCTGATTGTTGAAAAGGTTTAAATATATTATCTAAATCTTCTGCCGTAATACCAATACCCGTATCTTCAATTTGGAAACGGATTCTATTTTCATGATAACCAACTTTGAGGGTAACTTTGCCCTTTTCTGTAAATTTAACAGAATTTCCTAACAAATTAATAATAACTTGACGTAGCCGCTTTTCGTCTGCATAAATCCCTTCTGGTAAATGAGAAAGTGGTTCATAGACAAAAATAATATCTTTTTGTTCTGCACGTACTTGAAACAGATCAATAATACCTCGTAAAAATTTATGAAAATTAATATCTGTAGGGTACAATTCAATTCGATCAGCTTCAATTTTAGATAAATCCAAAATATCATTAATGAGCGTCAGTAAATACTCACCACTGTTATCAATAATTTCCAAACCTTCTTTTTGTTTATCAGTAATGTCATCATCCCACATCAAAATTTGGGCATAGCCTAAAATACCATTGAGCGGTGTGCGCAGTTCATGGCTCATATTCGCTAAGAAATTACTTTTTGCCTTATTCGCAATATCAGCCGTTTTCTTCGCTTTTTGTAAGGCGATTTCTGCTTGTTTGCGTTGAGAAATGTCGATAATTAGCGCAACAATACGTTCAATTTTTCCTGCATCATTATGTACGCAACTGATAGAGGTCGTTGAATAAATAATTTCTCTATTCTTACGGATAAATCGCTTATCGACGGTATAAGCATTAATATCTCCGGCAAGCATATGCCCAAAATGATCAGCATCCAAATCAACATCATCTGGATGAGTAATAGTGGTCCAATCCATTGCTAATAATTCCTGACGAGCATAGCCTAACATGCCGCATAGAGTATTGTTTACTTGCAAAACATCTTTTTCTGGCGATGTGGTTATCATTCCAACAAGTGGTTGTTCAAAATAACTCCGCAAATACTTTTCATTTTGCCGTAAAGTCTGTTCAGTTTCTTTAAGCTTAGTAATATCAGTTGCAATTTCCAATCGAACCATGCGGCCATCTGTCCAACGAATTGCACGATCTTGTATATAATACCAACGCTGATTAATTGAATTTTGAAGTTCCCAAGTATAAAGACCGGTTGGCTCACCATTAGCATCTAATAAGTTACTATTTGTACAAAAATCACAAGGTCCGGCTTGATTCTGCTGAATTTCTTCCCAACACCGTTTTCCAATCATATTATCTTTAAAAAGTTGCCGCGTGTACTGATTAACAAACAAAATTTCATAAGTTTTCATATCAGCGACATACACAATACTTTCCAAACTATCTAGTACTGCTGTAAATTTTTCCTGTTCTTTCTCAAGTAAATGTGTCTTTTCAGTCAACTCTAACGTTTGTTCAGCAACCTCACTTTCCAGGCGTTGGTTATATTCCTGTTGTAATTCCTCAGCCTTCTTGCGTTCAGTAATATCTTCAACTGTGTTCAGAACACCAATCACCCTATGCTGATGATCATGCAAAGGAATTTTATTAACTTCTAACCAATTAGTATAACCCTCGCTGTCTACTATTTTTTCTATGACATTTAGTTCAGGAACATTGTTTGTTATTACTCGATGATCATCATGGCGATAATCCTCGGCCCACTGACTCCAAGATAAATCAAAATCTGTTTTACCAATAATGGTATCTGGGCTATTAAACCCATTCAATTGAGCAACTTGTGAATTACACCCTTGGTAAATTGAATGAGTGTCTTTCCAGAAAATCAGCTGTGGAATATTGTCAATGATAGTCCGTAAAAATTCTTCTTTTTGCCTAAGAATGCGTGTGTGTTGCGTTAATTCCTCGTTTTGTGCGGCAAGTTCTTCTGTTTGCGTAGAGACTTCTTGTTCTAGCTGGAAATTATATTCCTGAAGCAGCTTTTCAGCTCGTTTACGTTCTGAAATATCTCTTGCAAAAGCGCAGAAATAATTTTTTCCATCAAAGCTTAAATAATTTATAGTAATTTCTACTGGGATGGGGTTACCTTCTTCTGGCAAATAGGCAGTCTCAATTTTAGTGATTCCTCCCCTTTCAATTCTATTTAATATTTCCGGGAGGGTCACTTTAGTAACGCTTTCTGTAATATCAGGTAATGACATGGATAATAATGTTGCTTGACGATAACCCAATGCTTGGCAGGCAGCGTTATTCACATAAGTAAATTGCCCTTCTAAGTCTATCCAAGTCACCATATCTGATGCGCGATCTAAAGCAAATTGCGATAATTTAAGTGCGTTTTCTGCTCGATCTCTTTCTGCAATATATTGTTCCAGAAGTTCAGTCATTTGGTTAAAGCATTTTCCAAGTTGACCTATTTCATCTTTGGATGCCACAATGACTTTGGTTTTAAAATTACCATTACCAATTTTTAAAGCTGCTTCTTGAAGAATAGTAACGGGCAAAATTAGTTTGCGAGCAAATAAAAATAGCCCTGTGGTTGCAAATATGAGCAGTAATACACTGACACCGAGTGATTGGTTACGCAATGAAGTGAGTGGTGCAAATACATCTTTGGGTTCATAATGTAAAAACAAGGACCAGTCATTGCTTTTAAATGTAGAAAATCCTTTTTCTTTTGCAACAGTGGCATAATATAATTCATCTTCATGCCTACTATGAAAATCAACTATTTGTAGCACATTTTTCCGATCGTGGTTAGAATAAAGTAAACGTTCATTTTTATCGAATAAGTCCATCCCTATCTTTTCACTTTGAGCGGCAAACTTCCCTAAAATATGGTAAATACTCTCTACATCAACATAACCAACAACAGCACCTTTAAATTTTTTTTGTTCACTAATAATTGGTGCAGCAAAAACAATGACATACTTTGCTAAATCACGATCAAAGTAAATATCACTACCTGCACTTATTTGCTTATGAGTATATACATCTTCTACCCAGGCTGTTGGGGGAGCAGGTTGGTTTAGACCAATACCTGCTATATCTACCACTTTAATTTTATGTTGGTTAAAAATTGAAAGGGCAACATAAGCATTGCTATACCGACGATAATCACTTAAACGTTTTCTTAACTGAGCTTTAGGTGTTTCATCACTTGCAATGACAGCATCATTTGCCAAAATTTGAATATCAGACGAACGTTCAAAGAATCTTCTGTCAATTTTATCCATGACATGTTCAGCACGTTCTTGTAAATGTTTTTTGATTTGTGTTTCAGCTATTTGACTACTTGATAAATATAGAAACAATGAAACTGGTAAAGTAATGCCTAATGTAAAACCTAAGTAGATTAACATTAGTTTTGTTGTAAACTTCATCGCGTTTCCTTTGTTTGCGCCTCATGTTAATAATGTTAGACTGATGTTCTTCAAATTTTTTACTGCTTAAAGAGAAAGGACAAGTATCAAATAGTATTTTTTTCGCAAGATGTATTTAAGATAAGTCAAATTTTGGCATTTAACTTCATTAATAATTTTAAAAAATGCATCACATGACCCAAATAATAAACTGAAATTTGATGTCCATTGTATCTTTTGAGGAAATAATTGACCAATTATAAAGTAAAAAACCTGTTATCTGAATTCGCTAAACATATTAGTGATTACTTAGCATAAAATAAGGATATTTTATACTAAGTATCAAATAAAATTAGAACTTTAACAAGCACTTTATAACACCTTTGCGTTGCTTGATTATTTTAAATATTTATGCATAACCATTTTATATTAGAGGAAATAAATTATTACAGCTATAACAAATATGAAATTTAAGCTTTAACTTTATTATTGGTTCAAAATTTTTCAAATTGTTAGCTCGGAAGCTAGGTATCCATAGTAAAAATATGTATTGCGAAACTATCTCCGTGTAGCCTGTTAATTTTTAGGCAGTAAGACATTACTAAGCTACCTACGATAATATAATTGTAGAATTTTCATGACATTTATGGAATATCCTTATTCCATAGGACTATAAAATGTACAGTAAAATACTGTTTTTATATTCCAACATACCCAACAGCAACGATTGACTTTGTTTTAGCCGCGTTAATCAAGTGGCTAAGTAAAGAATGTTATCATGGTGAGCCAATAGTCTGTACAAATTGCCCATTAATGATTTTTGTCAAATCAGGAGAATGATCAAGTTGTCCTTTTTTTATATAAAAGTCGATAATTTTTTGACCCGTATCAAACAGTTTCCCGCCTGGCTTTAAAACATCAATGTTTTCCGCTAAACTTAAGTAATGTACTCCTTTAATTCCATTAACCATTTCCTTTTCTGATATACCTTCTGCTTTTGCTATTATTGGAATAGCTTCGTTAGGATGAGAACGAAGAAAATTGCTTGCTTCTATAAGTGAGGTAACAACTGCTTCAATAGCTTTTGGATGTTTATCCACAAATTCTTTTCTAAAAGCAAAAACGTCCGTGATGAGAGTCGGCAAATCACCTGCTTTACCAAGTATTTTATATCCTTTGGCAAGTGCCTGACTCGTTACAGGTTCCCAGGTATGTCCAGCGTCAATTTGGTTATTTTCTAAAGCGCTTAATAATTGTTGACCAGGTATGTTTCGCGCTTGATAATCACCTTCTGAAATACCAGCTTGTTCTAAAAGAGTTAATACAAATAAATGGGAAAAACTATTAATTCCTTCAAAAGAAACCGTTTTTCCTTTTAATGCGCTTAAATCGTTAATATTTGATCGACCTACGATAGCATCACCTGTATTTGAATACTCGCTGACGTAGACTACTTGAGTAAAGAAAGTATCTGCATTGAAAATAACTATATCAGAGAAAACTCCTAAAAAACCATCAAGCTTACCTGCTTTATAAAGCTCAGTAATTTCTGAAATATCATCCTTTAAAATAATTTCAACAGAAACCCCATTTTTTTTGAAAAAACCTTTTTCTTGGGCAATGAAAGTATAGCCCCCTGCTGGCCATACACTTAGACCTATTCTAACTTTTTCTTCTTCTTTACAACCATTCAATAACAATGCAAATAAGAAAAAATAGAATATTGTTTTCAAATCTTTACTCATAAATGTTACCTTTATCAAAAAAGCATGCGAATCAAGAACAAAAAATAGTTTATTGCAAAAATTAATAGGTTACTAAATTTACTGATTTAGCAAGTGATTTTCTAGCATTTTCATTAATAATTTCAGCAGTAAACATTTTGTTCTTGGTTCATCACTTTCATAACTATTATATTTTTGCATTAATAGCTTTCACAAATTTCCCATTAATAACTTTTTGAAGGTCAGGCGATTCCACAACTAGACCATTCTGTATATAAAAGTCAATCACTTTTTGACCCGTGTTAAACAATCGACCACCTGGCTGCATAAAACTAATATTATCAGTTAAATCTACGAAATGAACACCAGCTATACCATTAGCCATTGCTTCTTCAGACATATTTTCAGCCTTTGCCATAATAGATATTGCTTCATCAGGGTGGGCGCGCATAAAATCTTTAGCTTCCATAAATGCTGAAACTATTGCTTGCACTGTTTCTGGGTGTTTATCTACAAAATCTTTTCTAAAAGCAGTAACGCCTGTAATAAGCGTAGGAAAATCACCTGCTTTGCCTAATATTTTGTACCCTTTAGCCAATGCTTGACTAGTAATCGGTTCCCACGTATGTCCAGCATCAACCTGGTTATTTTCTAATGCCACTAACATCTCTTGGGCAGGTATATTCTTCACTTCATATTCACCTTCTGAGATACCAATTTCTTCTAAAATTCTTAATACAAATAAGTGAGAAAAACTATTAATCCCTTCAAAAGCAACTTTTTTGCCTTTTAAATCATTTAAGCTATTAAGTTCAGGACGTCCCACTATCACATCTGCAGTATCAGTATACTCAGGTACATAAACCACTTGTGTAAAAAAAGTATTTGCATTGAGCATGATTGCATCAGAAAAAACACCAAAAAAACCATCAAGTTCATCTGATTTATACAGATCATAGACCTCTGATACATCTTTTTTCAAAACAAGTTCAACAGAAACGCCATGTTTCTTAAATAAACCCTTTTCTTGAGCAATGAAAGTATAAGCATGGGCTGGCCACACGCTTACACCTATTTTTACCACTTGTTCTTCTTTGCAGCTGCCTAATAATAAGGCAAACAATAATAAACCAAGTACTGTGATAAAACGCTTGTTCATAAGTGTTTCCTCTATAAATAATCATGACCTATATAACTACAAGCAATAAATTCGCCATTATCTATTAAATATGGCTAAGTAGATAAAGATAGATATTATTTTTATAACGACTTTCAGAGATAAACTTTGAGTAACATTGCTTTAAATGCAATAAAACCAACATTTATCTACTTAAAAGATAAATTACCTACTCTTTAGACTATTTAGGAAATGATATTCATAATTCAAGCCCCCTAGTCGTTTTTAGATATGTTTGGCATAAATATCACAATAGCCTAAAATACATATGTATTATGGTAGTTGATACATTTATTAATCATTTGATTTAACATGGCTTTTAAATAAAAAACGTTAACCTTGGAAAAATATTATGGCTGATAATAATGATTCAATTTCTGAAGATATTCAGGAAGAGCTTGCTGAGATTGAGCAAGAAATTTTTGGGCAGAAAGAAAATCAAACTGAATTGATTTCCTATAAAGAAGCTTTACCCACGGTTATTCATATTTTACCTTTATCTAACCGTCCTTTTTTTCCACATCAAGTTATTCCTCTTATTATTGAAGGTGAGTTATGGGAAGATACTGTTAAGCAGTCATTGGAGTCTCCGCATAAGCTTATTGGGTTGGTGTTAACGAATGACGAGGACATGAAAAATTTGCAAACAAAAGATTTCTCTACAATGGGTACTGTTTGCAAAATTCATCGTGTTGCCAAATCTACTGACAAAATGCAAATCGTTGTAGAAGGTTTGCAACGTTTTAAATTGAGGGATTGGCGTTCTCCTCAACGTCCTTTTGTTGCAAGCGTTACTTATTATCCAGAAATTGATCGTGAGGACATCGAAGAACTCAAACCTTACGTATTAGCCATTATTAACACCATTAAGGAATTACTGCCACTTAATCCGCTTTATAACGAAGAGTTACGTTTATTTTTAGAACGTTTTGGCCCTGAAGAACCCTCGTCTCTTGCTGACTTTGCTGCGAGTTTAACCACCTCAGCCAAAGAAGAGTTACAAGATATTTTGGAAACCACTCATATTCTCAGCCGTCTAGAAAAAGTGCTGATGTTGTTGAATAAAGAGTTGCAATCAGCTAAAGCGCAAGCTGAAATTCGTAAGCAGGTTGAAGAAAATATGCAAGATCATCAGCGTGAATTTTTCTTGCGCGAACAACTCAAAGCTATTCAAAAAGAGTTGGGTATTGAAAAAGATGATCGTACGTCAGAAATTGAAAAATACCAAAAACGTTTAGAAGTACTTAACGTCCCTGAAGAAGCCCAAAAACGTATTGATGAAGAAATGGAAAAAATGTCAGTGCTGGAAATTGGCTCTTCAGAATATGCGGTGACCCGTAATTACTTGGACTGGCTGACTTTATTACCTTGGGGGAAATATTCAGAAGACAAACTGAATTTGAAAGAAGCCCGCGAAGTATTGGCACAAGACCATGAAGGCCTGGAAGATGTCAAAGACCGTATTATGGAGTTTTTGGCTGTTGGAAAACTCAAAGGGAGCATCAGTGGTACGATTTTACTGCTTGTTGGCCCACCAGGCGTTGGCAAAACTTCAATCGGACGTTCTATCGCGACCGCTGTGAATCGACATTTTTACCGTTTTTCCGTGGGTGGTATTCATGATGAAGCTGAAATTAAAGGCCATCGGCGCACTTACATTGGTGCTATGCCGGGTAAATTTCTGCAAGCAATGAAAGAAGTCAAACATGCCAATCCTGTCATTATGCTAGATGAAATCGACAAAATTGGCAGTTCTTATCGCGGCGATCCCGCCTCTGCCCTATTGGAAGTGCTTGATCCAGAACAGAATGTGGATTTTCTCGATCACTATTTGGATGTGCGTTTTGATCTATCTAAAGTATTCTTCATTTGCACAGCCAATCAACTTGATACCATCCCGGCCCCTTTATTAGATAGGATGGAAATGATTAAGTTATCTGGTTATTTAGCCAGCGAAAAGTTACAAATTGCTAAGAAACACTTAGTCAAGCGGCAAATTGATAAATCGGGTCTAAAACCAGATCAAATTACCTTATCTGACGAAACTTTGATGGGTATTGTTGAAGAATATGCCCGTGAAGCTGGCGTACGGAATTTAGAAAAACGAATTGGAACGCTGACTCGCAAAGCCGCTTTAAAATTACTTGAAGGCGAAGAATTACCTATCGTTATCAATCCCGAAGACTTATCTACGTATTTGGGTAAACCTGTCTTTGAAAATGAAAAAGAAATTAAAGGCATTGGCGTTGTTACGGGGCTTGCTTGGACAGCCATGGGAGGAGCTACGTTAAGCATTGAAGCTACCCAAAGTCACAGTTACACCCGTGGTCTCAAGTTGACTGGGCAATTGGGTGATGTGATGAAAGAGTCTGCTGAAATTGCCTATAGTTACATTGTATCCCAATGTGAAAATTTTGATATTGATAGAGACTATTTTGAAAAAGCGTTTATTCATCTACACGTACCAGCAGGCGCAACGCCTAAAGATGGCCCAAGTGCAGGTATTACAATGGCAAGTGCCCTCATATCACTTGCCAAACAACAAGAAATTGAAAAAACGATTGCCATGACTGGTGAATTGACTTTAACAGGACAAGTTTTGCCTATTGGAGGATTGCGGGAAAAAGTGATTGCAGCACGACGCGTTAATATTTACGAATTGATTTTCCCAGAAGCTAATCGGCGTGATTTTGAGGACTTACCTGACTATATACGAGAAGGTGTGACAGCTCATTTTGTGAGTAAATATACAGAAGTGGTTAATATTTTATGGCCATAATAAACTAGGCAGCTTTTAGATTTTCAGGCAATTTAGGTAAGCACTATCGTAGTAAATATTTTATTTTATATATACATTAAAATATAAAATAATGAAGCTAGAACGTTGGAATATAGATGCTGATGGGCCACTGAACGAAGCTGCCATGCGAGAAAAGTTAGAAACAAAAGGCTATACTGCCCACAAGTATGTTTATCCGCCAAGCACTTAATTTTGCGCCACATGTACACAGTGTTGATAAAATTGATGGGGTACTGGCAGGACGTTTTAGCATGACCATGCAAGGGTAAACTATAATTTTGGAAGCGGGTGATATGTTAATCATACCGCAAGGCGAAATTCACAGTGCTGAAGTAATTGGTCATGAGCTGGTGATTAGTTTAGATGCCATTAAATGGTAATAAATTACCTTAACATATAATGAACTAGGAGTACAAAATGGGTTTACTTTCTTTAATTAAAGGTGGCAATGTTTCTCTCAGTAAAAATTCACCTGGTTTAACAAAGGTATTTATAGGTTTGGGTTGGGATGTGCGATCCACCGAAGGTGCGGCATTTGATTTGGATGCCAGCGTGTTCATGTTGAAAGAAGATAATAAAGTGCGTACAGACAGCGACTTTATTTTCTACAATAACCTCAAGTCAACTTGTGGTTCAGTGGAACACATGGGCGATAATCGTTCGGGTGTGGGTGAAGGAGACGATGAAGTCATTAAAATGGATTTAGCAGCTATGCCACCAGAAGTCAAACGTTTATCTATTGGGGTCACCATCCATGAGGCGGATGCCCGTAAGCAAAATTTTGGGATGGTCAACTCCGCGTTTATTCGTGTTATGAATCAAGATGATAACAGTGAAATTGCCCGTTTTGATTTAACCGAAGACATGAGTACAGAAACGGCCATGATTTTCGGGGAAGTTTATCGTCATAATGACGAATGGAAGTTTAAAGCCGTTGGCCAAGGTTTTAGCGGTGGTTTAGGCCCAATGGCAAAGAACTTCGGTATTAATTTAGGTTAAACATCTTAATCTGATTTTATTGAGTTCCCGTTCCTAATGGAGTGCAAAACTTGTTTTGCAAGATAAATCTTGCACTCCTTCAAAGACAGACCTGGCAAGTTTTAAAAACCTGCCAGGTCTTTTTCTGATTTTATTTAGGTTGTTTTTCGAAAGAATTTTGTCCTGTTTTCCCCTATTTTTGAAATCCAACTAATCGTTCACTACTCAACTCCAGTTTAATCTCTCCATATTTCGCAGTGATTGTTTAAAAATTAATTTTTATTTATCTTTAAATTAAATATAATAATTATATGTATTTAATATTGGGATTACGATAATTACTGGTTATAATTTGAAAATCTGTACAAAACACTCTCTACTTTATGGCCAAAAAATATAAAATAAGCAGATGATTTTAGCGCGTTAATCATGCACAATATTAAGTTGTTTAACCGAATCTAAGGAAGCGTTATGGAAAGAGATGAAGCCATGAGTTTAATGATGAAGTTGCTTAAACTCATGTTGAAAGAAGGAGGTTCTGACCTTTTTATTACTGCTCAGGCTGCCCCTTCAATGAAATGTAAGGGTAAAATGATACCCATGATGAAACAACCTTTGTCTCCTAACGATGCAAAGGCTATGACTCAATGCATCATGAATGACAAGCAACTTAAAGAATTTGATAGTACCAAAGAATGTAATTTTGCGATTCAACCACCTGGGGTAGGGCGATTTCGAGTAAACGCTTTTGTGCAACGCAGTTCTCCTGGGCTAGTTATGCGTGTTATTACCGCAGAAGTGCCTCACTTTGATAAATTGAATTTACCCGTGACCCTTAAAGAAACCATTATGCTCAAAAATGGGTTGGTTATTATGGTGGGAGGGACAGGTTCTGGTAAATCGACAACCATGGCAGCACTGATTGACTGCCGTAATCGCGAAAGCTATGGACATATTATTACCCTAGAAGACCCGATTGAATATGTACATCCTCATAAAAACTGCATTATTATGCAACGGGAAATTGGCGTAGACTCACTGAGTTGGGAAAACGCCTTGCATAATACGTTGCGTCAAGCGCCGGACGTTATTCTGTTAGGGGAAATTCGGGATGAGTCCACCATGAACTTTGGACTTGAATTCGCACAAACAGGCCATTTAGCAATGGGGACACTCCACGCAAATAACGCAAACCAAGCCATTGATCGGGTGTTGGGCTTTTTCTCAACTGAAAAGCAAAAGAAATTAATGCAGGATTTATCTTTAAATCTACGTTCAGTTATTTCCCAGCGTTTGGTTAAAACTATGAGTGGGGGACGAGCTGCGGTCATCGAAATTTTGTTAAATTCTCCTTTAATTCAAGAACTTATCGCCAAAGGAGATGTGGGAGGCATTAAACCCATCATGGCTAAGTCCAAAGAATTGGGTATGCAAACCTTCGATCAACATTTATTTGACTTGCAACAAGCAGATATTATTTCTATGGAAGAAGCATTAGGCAATTCTGACTCTCCCAATGAATTACGCCTACGGATTAAGCTAGAAGGTAAAGATTCAGGAAATGATGAAAATCTTGGCCTCAAGTTCAAACCCAATCCAACTGATGAAGCAGCAGCACACTAACTAAAAACAAGCTTAAAATGGTGACAATGTAAAATGGACTTAACCCCGTATTTAAAACTTGTCGTTGAAAAAAAAGCAACGGACCTCTTCGTGACTGTCGGAGAACCAATCAGAGTTAAATTAAATAGCCAAGATAAACCTGTTGGCAAAGAAAAGTTAGCGGCTGAAAAAACTAAAGCTGCAGCCTTTGCCCTGATGTCTGAGGCGCAAAAAAAACAATTTGTCAAAGATAAACAAATCAGTTTTGTTTATACTCATGATGATCATGGTAAATTTAATGTTGAGGTAAGCTTTAAAAATAAAGCTGTGGGGATTGCAATTCAACCAGCAGATAGTATTTCTGAAAAAAAAGCAGAAGTTGCCCCAGCAGACGACAATATGGGCATTCCTCTCATTGATAGTACAGACTTAATTGATTACCTCAATTTGATTGTCAAACACGACGGGTCAGATTTATTTGTCACTGTTGGTTCTCAAATTAAAGCTAAAATTTATGGCACTGCCCGTCCACTCAGTACTTTTGTGGCTACGCCTGAAATTACCAAAGCGTGTGCTTATTCCATTTTAACCGATGAACAAATTGAGCAATTTGAATCCACTAAAGATTTGGATTTCGCAATTAGCTTACCCGATGGGAGCGCCCGTTTTCGGGGAAATGGCTTTTTCCAACGCAAAACGATTGGTTTAGTCATGCGCTTTATTCCTTCTGAAATTCCTAATGCTAAAGCGATGGGTACACCTGACATTCTGCTTGAATTAATCATGGCAAAACGTGGATTGTTACTGATGGTAGGGGGAACGGGTTCAGGTAAATCAACTACCTTAGCGGCCATGCTCAATCACCGGAATGCCAACTCTCCAGGTCATATTCTAACTATTGAAGACCCTGTTGAATTTTCTCATCCCAATCAAATGTCTATTGTTAACCAACGTGAAGTTGGGGTAGATACTGCCTCTTATGCAGCAGGGATTAAAGCCTCTTTGCGGGAAGCGCCTGACGTTATTCTGATTGGAGAAATTCGGACGGAAGAAACCATGGAAGCAGCTTTGGAACTGGCTAATACAGGGCATTTATGTGTGTCAACCATGCATGCAAATACAGCTAACCAAGCACTAGATCGTTGCATTAACATGTTCCCAACGTCAAAACACAAACAGTTGTTCATGGATATGTCAGCCAACATTAATGCTGTTATTTCCCAGCGTTTAGTCCCTGATGTGAGAGGTAAACGTTGTGCCGCCATTGAAATCATGATTAACACACCTAATATTGCAGATTTGATTTTAAAAGGCGCTTTAAGTGATGTTAAAGAAGCGATGAAAGAAAGTGGAACAAGAGGGATGAAATCTTTTGATGATGCGCTTTATGATTTATACAAAGAAGGTCGAATTAGTTTGGAAGAAGCTTTGAAAAATGCAGACTCTCGCAACGATTTAGAAGGAAAAATTAACTTTGGTTAATCATACATACTCTTCGCGCGTCAAAACCAGAATTCTTCGTGCCGCACCGCACGAAAAGCCTATAAAAAATACGACTGAACTTTGATTAGCCTTGAGTATAACTAAGAAAAGTACTGTAATATTAAGTGAGTTCTCATTATAAAAATAAACTTCTAAATACGTTTATGAGAATACTATACTTTTTAAAAAGGAACACAACATGTTAGTCAATATTAATACGGGTACATTATTTGTCATTTCAGCTCCTTCTGGCGCGGGCAAAACAAGTTTAGTTAAATCGCTCGTTGAAAATATGGAAAATGTTGAAGTTTCTGTTTCCTGCACCACACGACAACGACGTCCTGGTGAAAAGAATGGGGTAAATTACAATTTTATCAGTCAAGATGAATTTATCCATATGCTGGATAAAAACTTATTTTTAGAACATGCACAAGTATTTGACCACTATTATGGTACGCCTCAACCTTGGGTAGTCGATAAGCTTAATCAAGGTATTGATATTATTTTAGAAATTGATTGGCTTGGTGCGCAACAAGTGCGTCGTTTAAAACCTGATTGTGTGGGCATTTATATTTTACCGCCTTCCCGAGAAATTTTGGAGCAACGCCTACGCAATCGTGAACAAGACAGTGATGCTGTGATAGCAAAACGTATGGATAAGGCCGCTGATGAATTAACCCATTACGTCGAATTTGATTATCTAGTTGTCAATGATATTTTTGAACGGGCATTGACTGATTTGCAAACCATTGTACGTTGCCATAGACTAACTCACCGTGTACAATCGCAAAAACAACAAACTTTGTTACAACAGTTGCTTGCGTGATAAAAATGAAAATATTGAGCTATTTTTTATTGTGCTATACCATTTTTATGTTAAATGGGTGTGGAAATCCAGAACTACCTCCCGTCAAAATGACTTTGCTTGATTTTGGTAAACAGAAAGAGGTTGAACAAGTTAAAACAAAACTCACTATGCAGTCTATCATTATTCAAGAAACCTTAGTTGATCCCATGGCAGCACTTGAACGCATTCAAGCGGCTAGAAGTGATATTGATCCATTAACCAATTACATTGAAAAATATCAACATGATAAAGCCATGCAACCTTATGTGAAAAAAGTAAAATTTGAAAAAGATAAGCGTTGTGCAAGAGTTGAAGGATTTTACCAACGGCTAGACAAAAAATTGGTTAATTTAACGGATTTAGCAAAAAATTATAGTTATTCCTGTCCCCATGTGGTGGCTAAATTTATAGATACTTTGGAAAGTGGGCAAAGCATGGAATTGGATCAATGGTGAACCCATTAACACACTTTAACCAATCTGGTGAAGCACATATGGTCGATGTGGGCGAGAAGTCCACTACCCATAGAGTCGCAGTAACAGAAGGGTTTATTTCCATGCAACCTGAAACATTAGCTTTAATTATTCAAGGTAGCCATAAAAAAGGTGACGTATTAGGTATTGCAAGAATTGCTGCGATCATGGGCGCTAAAAAAACCAGTGATTTAATTCCTTTATGCCATCCTCTAAGCCTTACCCATATCAATGTTGATTTAACGCCTCAGTTAGAAAATAATGGTATATATTGCCAAACAACAGTCGAAACCTTAGGACAAACCGGCGTGGAAATGGAGGCCTTAACCGCTACCCAGGTAGCTTTACTCACAATTTACGACATGTGTAAAGCTGTTGACCGAGGCATGACGATTGAACAAGTCCGATTGCTCAAAAAGTCAGGCGGAAAATCGGGTTTATGGGAAAGAAATATTTAAGCCAATTGTCAGCTCATAGGTCTGATTAGACTTTTTGCAACGCAAAAACTGTAACCTGCGAGTTAGGGTTTGTAACCTTAACCCAAACGTTTTGAACATGCATTCTTAGTATTACTAGAAAAGAATGTGTCATATAGTCAATTTACCCTGCTTTATAACGAACGATAAGCAAGGAATCATCATGGCAATTCATATCCCTATACCTAATGCCCCCCCCCAAAATCCTCATGCTTTTGCACTCTTTCGTTTAGGATTTCGTCCATTTTTTTTGGGTGCAGGCGTGTTCTCAGTGTTTGCTATGTTGCTGTGGACGCTACTTTATGCAGGACAGCTTTCTATGCCATTGTCAGGCATTCCCATGACCTATTGGCACGCACATGAAATGATTTATGGTTATGGATTGGCTGTCATTGCTGGCTTTTTACTCACTGCAACCAAAAATTGGACAGGACAGCAAACTTTACATGGCTGGGCATTAGCAGCGTTGTTTAGTGTGTGGTTACTGGCTCGGCTCATGCCACTATTGAATGTACCTATTATGTGGATTGCCATCACCGATTTAAGCTTTTGTCTTGCGTTGATTGTATCCATTGCTGTACCAATTATTAAAGTGCGCCAGTGGCAACAATTGGTGCTATTAATCAACGTTTCATTTCTGACAATGGGTAATGCCTTATTTTACGTAGGCTTGCTCGGCTATGTTTCTCAAGAGGCGCAATCGGGGATTTATTTTGGGCTGTATTTGGTGATTGGTCTGATTATGATTATGGGACGGCGCGTAATTCCATTTTTTATTGAGCGAGGTGTGGCTGTTAAATTAAAAAATTGGTTATGGTTAGATGTGGCCAGTGTTGCAGTATTTGTTCCCTTCTTTATGCTCGCAACGTTTACTCAATATACCCAATATGCTGCGGGAATTGCTTTGGTCGTATTTGTATTACATGCGATTCGTTTATGGGGTTGGTATACCGTTGGTATTTGGCAAAAATCATTGTTATGGAGTCTATATCTTTCTTATGCGTGCATCACTTCAGGATTTTTATTATATGCACTCAGCTTTTATTTTCAGTGGTTTCCTTTGTTGGCGACCCATTCATTTGCCATTGGTGGGATTGGTTTAATGACTATCAGTATGATGGCGCGAGTTGCATTGGGTCACACAGGACGTAATGTGCAGCAGCCACCTGCCATTCTGCATTATTTATTTCTAATTTTATTTGCCAGCTTTCTCTCTCGGGTTGTAATGCCACTGTTAATTTGGGAATGGTATGTTTATTGGGTACTAGGTTCGCAGATTTTGTGGATTGTGGCATTTTCAGGGTTCATATGGGTTTATGTTCCTATTCTCATGCGCCCACGTACCGATCATCAATGGAGTTAGCGAATAGCCAATTTAAAAAAATTATGATATACAGCGCTAAAGATATAAAGGAGGGTTAATTTGCCTGACATGCAAAACTGGCTTATAGTTTTTATGATACCTAATTTTAGTTTAATAGGAATAACAGTAAAATGAATAGAAAACAGTTTAAAAGTGCAGTCAAAAAAGGTTTGGGACGGGCAAAAGTTGAAATCCTAAATAAAGGCTTAGATGATTATGTCGACTTGGTATTAGCAGCCTGTTTATCGCAACAATGTTATGATACTCAATCTGAACCCAGTCGAGCAAAGTGGTTATTTGAATTATTTCAACATTCGGACTATTACCCAAAATTTCAAACGGATATTCTTTCAGCGCTTACCAACAGTCATGATGAAAGAGATTTAGAACAACTATTTGATTTAGCTTATTGGATGGCAAAGTTAGGGGATAAAAAAGCGAAAAAAATATTACGGCAACAAACTTTCAAAATTGCCTGTGAAGATACTTATTCAAGAAATGGTTTAGGCGCAGAGGAACTCTTGAAATTGGGCAAGAAAAAAGACCTCTTAAAATTGGCGAAAATATATAGTCAAAGGCTAAAACTTGGAGAAGACGATTGTCACATTCCCTTCGATCAATTTATTTACCCGAAAAAACAAATAGCCAGAAGCTTGTCGGTGTTAAAAAAGCATGCTCAAGCTGATCCTGATATTCAAACCTGTTTAAATTATTTGCAAACACATTATGCCAATGATATTGCTGGGAAAAACACTATTTACCAGCAAAATTGGGAACAACAAAAACAATTATTTAGAGAAAAATATCCACTGGCGCAAATAATTTTACGGGCAAGCAACAAAGAGGGTAAATTTCCTGGTTTATACGCAAGGTTTGGGCGTTGTGCTACTCCAGAAGAATTAGAATACATTTTTGTCTTACTATTAAAAACACACAAAAAGTCAGTACGTAAACGTTTGTTATGGGTATTTAGTCGGACAGCAATACCTAGATGGGATAAGCGTCTACTTAAATGGGCAGCTTCTAAACACAGTGGTTTGAAGTGGGCCGCAACGACGGCTTTAGGACGCATACAAGACCGACGTATTTACCAATTTGCGAAAAAACAGCTTGTTCAACATGGATTAAACGGAGATTATTGGTCGGGTCTTGACTTATTTCTGCACAATTATGGCAAAGCGGTTCCTAAGTTATTGATGCAAGCTTTGAGTCAGCTCGAAGTTGATGAGGAAGATGAACATCATGGCTTGGCATCAAGCATCATTAAGCTCACGGAGAACAATCCTGATCCTAAATTATTCAAGGCATTGGAATGGGTTTATGAAAATACGCCTTGTAGCTTTTGTCGTTGTGAGGCGCTGCAACAACTCAAGCATCTAAAAAAACTCCGTCCTCATATAAAACGAGAAGCCGCATTTGATAGTCATAAAAAAATACGGCAGTTGGTGACATGTTGATAAAACTGAATTCATAAGACAGATAAGCGATAGTGTCTCTGCCATTTGAGAAAATCGCACGGAACTTAACGATTTTGCCCCAATTCGGTGGATGACGCTGTTGCTTATCCCATAGGCATCAATTTAAGCACTCCAATTGGCCATTTGGTCAACAGTGTTGAGTTTCTTCCTGCGTTTATTGT
>JADGDF010000167.1 GCA_016745055.1 Thiotrichaceae bacterium
GAAAAAGTGTTAGTAGATGGTGGATATACCCGAGCTCCTTTTGCCAAAGAAGTAAAACATAAACTCCAAGCAACAGTGGAAGTCGTCAAACGTAGTGAACTGCACACCTTTAAAGTCTTACCCAAGCGATGGATTGTTGAAAGGTCTTTTGCTTGGTTAGATAAGTGTCGAAGACTTTGGAAAAACTGCGAAAGAAACCTCAATTGTAGTCTACAATTCGTTATGCTAGCTTTTTTGGCTATCATTCTAAAAAAACTTTAAACAGATTCTAAGGAACAAAGACTTATATAACTTCCACAACTTTTTAATCAGAGCTGTTAATCAGACCTGGCAGGTTTTAAAAACCTGCCAGGTCTGATTGAAAACTTATGGAAGTTATTTAATTCTTATTCCTAAGTTGATATTGTTGAGTCTATTCACAGTGTAGGTACTATTTTGAATTTAAAACCCTCTTGACTGCATTTAATGCCTGCTAATCGACAAGCCTTTTTTAAGGCTATATTTGTTGCTTGGTGTTGACATAGGCTATAAATTACACCTGCGTTAAAGGTATCTCCCGCCCCAAGCGTGTCTATAATTTGAGGTGGTTGATGTGCAGGTGAATGATAAATCTGTCCTTGTTGATCAATAGCATAACCGCCTTGTTCTCCCCAAGCACAAAATAATTGGGTATTTGGTAATTGTTGATGCATATGTTGTAAAAATGAGGTTGCCTCATGATAACCATAAGCATGAACAAAGGTTTTGGAAAACAAAAGGACATTTGCATAAACATATAATTGCTCAATATCCTGACGCATTTTTTCAACTTCCAAAGAAATAGGTAACTTTGGAAAATCAGTGACCGTTTTTTGCAACATTTTTAGCGTTTCAGGGACATTACGTCCCTCAAAATGTAACCAGTCTAATGTGCTCAAATCTATTTTTTGAAAATCGGTAAAATTAAACTCTGGTAAATTACGATAATGAACAATCGTTCGCGAACCATTTTGTTGATTGATGGTGATGTAAGAAGTCGGTACTTTTCCTTGAGATTGTATATGGCACCAAGTTGTGTCTATCTGATAATGCTTTAAATCTTTTAAAATTGTTTGACCATCGGGTTCATTAACCCAAGATCCTGCCCAATGACAGTGATGCCCAAACTGGCTCAATACAACTAAGGTATTCGTGGCATTTCCTCCACGAGAAAAGCGTTGTCGAATTGCTCGCAATTCTTCATTTTCTTGTGGATATGAATAAACTATATTGATGATATCTAAGGTTGCAATGCCAACTGCCAAAATATTTGCCATAAAATTTATAAGTATTCTACAGTCTGTTCAGTTTCATTAGCACGAGAAACTGCTGCTCGTTGGACAAGATGATGTAGATGTTGAAGTAGTTCATCCCGTTGGTAAGTACTTTTTTGTAAAATATTTTCAACATGTTGATTTAAATAATTTTTTTCTTTTATGGATAATTGTTCTGAGGTTAAAACAACGATAGGTATATGACAATTTCTATCTTCCATGTGTTGAAGGAATTCAAAGCCATTCATCACTGGCATATTAAGGTCTAAAACAATCATTTGAGGGGTGATTTCTTGTATTTTTTCTAGGGCAATTTGACCGTTTTCAGCCTGAATAGTTTGCCAACCATCCTCTGTAAAAATTCTTGCTAATAATTCTCGAGTAATGAGGTCGTCGTCAATAATCATGACTGCTTGTTCTTGATTACCAATATTGTATTTTTCCAAAATATCCTCTAGTTGAGTGGGGTCGATGGGCTTAGTGAGATAGTCTACTGCTCCGAGTACATTACCTTCTACTAAGTTTTCGGCGATGGATGTCATAACAATGGGTGTGTTAGCAAATGCGTCTTCTTTTTTTAATTCTGAAAGTATTTGCCAGCCATCCATGTCTGGCATTACGATATCTAAAATAATGGCATCAGGTCGAATTTTATGCGCAAGTTTAAGTCCTTCTTCTCCTGAATGAGCAATCGCTACGCAATGGCCAAATCCTTCTAAATAAACCTGTAGAAGCTCACGGTTGGTTTCGCTATCATCCACAACTAAGACAGTACTGCCTTTATTTTCTTTAGTGACAGTTTGGGCATCAAAAATGGCTTTTTCACTGGCTGGAATTTGGTCATCAAGGTAAATAGGTAGGTGAACAGTAAAAATAGACCCTTGCCCAAATTCACTTTGTAAGTGAATACTTCCCCCCATCATTTCAACAAATTGTTTGGTAATCGTTAAGCCCAGCCCTGTCCCACCATACTTGCGTGTTGTGGTAGATTCTGCTTGTGTAAAAGGTTGAAAAACTTTGTTTTGCTGTTCATCTGTCATACCAATGCCATCATCCATCACAGAAAAACTAAACCATTCTTTGCTATGTCGGTATATACGATTAACAAATAAGCAAATATGTCCGCTTTCAGTGAATTTAGCTGCATTGCTCAGTAAGTTAAATAATACTTGCCGCACCCGAGTTGGATCTGTATACATTTCACCCAGTTGTTTTTTAGTATTGACTTTTAGCATATTATGTTGTTTGCGCATTAGGGGTTGAACTGTATCTTGAACTTCTTTGATAAGCGCTTCTATATTGAATAATTCGGGTAATAGTTCCATTTTGCCAGATTCAATCTTTGATAAATCAAGTACGTTGTTAATTAACCCTAACAAATGACAACCAGCGGCCCGAATTTTTTGTAAATCTGGAATTATTTCTATCACATCTAATGTTTCTGCGTCTTCTTGCAAAATTTCACTGTACCCAATCACTGCATTCAGTGGCGTGCGCAACTCATGGCTCATATTGGCTAAAAACTGGCTTTTGGCAAGATTAGCCATTTCTGCACTTTGTTGTGCTTGTTCTGCTTTATCTTTGGCTGTTTGAAGTTGGCTATTTACAAGAGATAAGGCTTGAGTTCTTTCTATTACACGTTGTTCAAGTTCGTTACGAATGCGTTCTAATTTGTCATTGGCTTGTTGCAATTCCAGCGTACGTAGTTGCACTTTTTGTTCTAATTCTTCGTTATGTAGCCGTTCTTGAGCGATAAAACGTAAATATACGTTGATTCGATTAATGAGTTGCTGTGCATCAATAGGTTTAGTTAGATAATCCGCTGCTCCTGTCGCTAACCCTTTCTGCCTAAATTCTTCTGATTTATAAGCCGCTGTTAAAAAAACGATAGGCACACTTTTAGTTTTTTTACGGGAACGAATTAACTCGGCTGTTTCAAAACCATCCATTTCTGGCATTTGTACATCAAGAATGATGAGATCGATATTTGTTTGTAGCAAAATTTCTAAGGCCATCAAACCTGAAGTTGCTTCAATGATAGTGGTATGCTCAATATGCTCTGAAATTAAGGTATTTAAAGTAAATAGATTATTTTTATTATCATCGACAATCAATAAATTAAAGGTTTGAACTGGCATAAAGACTCTCTCCAGTACATAATGAGTATTATTTTTAAAAGCCATTTTGCAAATAAGTGTAACAAGCACACTGTTTTTGAGCAATGAAAAACAAGTCACTTTGGGATTTGATAAGTTCACACTTTAATTTCATGTAGTATTTTTAGGCGAGCAATATAAAACTCAAGTATTAAATTTATGCTAATAATTGTACTGGCATATATTTTGCCCAACAGAAATGCAACAGTTTCTTTATTTTTTCAATCATATGTTGCAAACAAAAATTTGGGTTAATGACTGGGCATTAGGACTAATTATTAGCCTAGTCTTACTATTTACTTATCATAGTATTGGATTTTCGTCCTTAGAGAGGCTTTTATATGATTGGCGCATTAATCATATGACGCATGTGCCAACCAATCATATTGCTGTTATCGCTATTGATGATAAAAGCTTCAACCACTTGGGAGACTGGGCACATTCCTATCGTATGTATGCACAACTGCTTGATTTAGTAGCACCACATGCAAAAACGATAGGAAGTACCTTAACATTAGCAGGGTCTGATCATGATTTAAAATATGAATATATTGATGAATTAGCAACTTTTTATACCAGTGCAGAATCGTTTTCTGCTATTTCTCAACAACTTGAACAGTTAAATCAGTTAATAACACGTTCAAAAAAAGTACGTGCCCGTACACCTTCTGAACAAGCACGTTTACATCAATTATTTACTTTTTATCAATCTAGCCAGTTCCCACAAACGCTTTCAAAAATCTTAATCAATTTAGAAGATAAGTTGTACGCCAGTCAATTTGAATTTAAAAACCACACAATGTTTGCACATAGCCTTAAACAAGCGAATAATGTTTTTCTAGGTATTCCATTTCAGCTAGGCAAACCCAATAACACCATTGCCCCAAAACTACCAAATTATTTACGTTACCCCAAAATAGAGGTTAATATTTCTCAACTTTACTCTATTTTTCAACCTTTAACAGGAATTAATGCAATTTTGCCATTAGCTGCCTTTGGCCAAAACGCAATGGGCATTGGTTATTTTAACTTAGATAATCCGCAATTGGATAGCCGTAACATTCCACTCATTATCCAATATAATGGCGATTATTTACCTACCCTACTTTTGCAATTGCTGGCACATTACCTTCAAGTAAATAAAATTATTGTGGAAAATAATAATCAGTTAGTATTAGGTGAGTTAAAATTAAAAACAAGTCAAAATTTTACGTATTCCCCGTTTTTTTATACCAATAAAAAAATAATTGTTGATTCTGCAGCTGATGTGCTAACAGGTCGCATTAATCCTCAAAAATATAAAGATAAACTGGTATTAATGGGTACCACCTCGCGCAATGATAACTTCTTACATCAAACGCCTGTTGGTTATCTACCTTCTGTCATGGTATTAGCACATGCATTATCCAGTTTATTCAACTCAGAATTTTTCATCACACCCACTTGGGCATGGATAGTAGAATTAAGTTATTTTCTGATCGCCTTAATTTACTTATGCTTATTACTACCTTATTTAAAACAACCTATTGCTATTTTAATGACAATCGGATTACTATTAATATTTCTAGTTGGTTATACTCAATTACTTCAATACGGTTATAGTGTGTCAATCATACTTGCATTATTAGTCATTACATTTGGGCAAATGGCATTACTCATTAAACGCATTGCTATTGCCTATAAAGATGCTTTTCGCTTACATCCTGATGCCGTGGAGAGTAACCGATTGCTAGGTTTAGCGTTTCAAGGGCAAGGACAATTAGACATTGCATTTGAAAAATTTCGCTTATGTCCGCCTGATGGTGCAATTGTACAACTTATTTATAATTTGGCCTTGGACTACGAATTAAAGCGACAATACCGACGGGCAGCCAGTGTTTACCGTTATATTCTCCACCACATGCCACATTTTCGTGATACACAACAGCGATTAGCTTACTTAGTGCAACTGCAAAAACCCCGTTTACGTTCTATTCGCTCTCTAGCCTGGTTTAGTAGTGATGCTGAAAAAATTATGTTAGGTCGCTATATCATAGAAAAAAAACTGGGTAAGGGAGCAATGGGTACAGTGTATTTAGGTAAAGATCAAAAATTAGATCGCCGAGTCGCCATTAAAACTTTGGACTTATCTCAAGAGTTTACCTTAGACAGAATACAAGAAGTTATTACCCGATTTTTTCGAGAAGCCGCAGCAGCAGGTCGTTTAAAGCATAAAAATATTGTTGCAATTTACGATGCAGGAGAAGAACATAGTTTAGCTTATATTTGCATGGAATTTTTTAAAGGGGGTAATTTAACGCCTTATACCAGTGCAGAAAGTCTATTACCTATATCAACCACCTTAAATATCATTGGGTTAGCCGCTGAGGCACTTGATTATGCTCACCAACAAGGTGTGATTCATCGTGACATCAAACCAGCCAATATCATGTATAATCCTGCTAGCAATCATATAAAAATTACCGACTTTGGTATTGCCCATGTTGCAGATACTCACAAAACAAGGACGGGGGTAATCTTGGGCACTCCCTCTTATATGTCACCGGAACAACTGGCTGGTAAACAATTAGATGGACGGACAGACCTATTTTCTTTAGGAATTACTTTGTACCAGCTGTTAACTGGGGAATTACCCTTTCAAGCAAGCTCAATGGCTACCCTCATGTTTAAAATTGCGAATGAAGGACATCCCAATGTCATCCAAATACGTTCTGAGATTTCTACTTGCTTGAAACAAGTGGTGGATATCGCACTGCAAAAGGATATGACTGCGCGTTTTCAAACAGGCGCTGAATTTGCGCAAGCGCTGTACAACTGTATGAGTGAGGATTAGTATGCAGTTAGAAATTGCTGGTTGTTCAGATACGGGACAAAAGCGTAAACATAATGAAGATATGCTGACAATTGACGAGAAACTTGGTTTAGTTGCCGTTGCTGACGGAATGGGTGGTTGTCAAGCAGGCGAAATCGCAAGTGCAATGGCGGTAGATGCTATTATGCAGGAGTTAGCGCCTTTACTAAAATCTTCTCCGTTTCATGAACGCATGGATCAATGGGTGAAAAAGTTTTCGGCAAAATCAAATAGTAAAGCCATTCCCCCCTCTCCCATCACGTACCTTGACGATGATGATGATCCTGAAATCCATTATGCCACCACCTTGTTAAGACGCGCTATCATTAAAGCAAATGAAGTTATCTACGATATTTCACAGCAAAAAACTCACTATCGTGGCATGGGGACTACCATTGTTGCAGCTTTGTTCAACCAACAATTTGTCAGCATTGCCCATGTGGGGGATTCACGCCTATATGTATTACGTAATAATGAATTAACTTTATTAACCAAAGATCACTCTGTCATTCAAGTCCTGATTGATTTAGGGGTTTACACGCCAGAGCAAGCAAGACATTCACCCAAAAAAAATCTTTTAACGCGTGCTCTAGGGGTAGGTAAAACCATTGAAGTTGATACTCAAGAACATATGGTCACACCCAATGATATTTATATCTTATGTTCAGATGGTCTTAATGATATGCTCGAAGACCAAGATATTTTGGACACACTCAGTACATCCACAAAATCTTTGAATGAATTGGCTCAAACTTTGGTTAATATTGCCAATGAGAGAGGCGGAGATGACAATATTTCTGTGATTCTTGTACGTCCTGTATTAACAGAGAATAAACCTTTACCTTGGTGGCAACATTGGTTACCTAAATTTGGTGACAAAAAAGGGCACGAATAGAAAACTGTATAATAATTCAATACTCCACATATGGCTCCTTACTAAATTATGAATTTACTCACTGATGGGTTTGAATTATTTTATTTAGCATAAAAATATTAAATAACAAAAATTGGCTAGGTAACTGGATATTCACTAAATATGTAGCTAATAGAAATAGCGTAGCCTCTACAATAAAATGTCTATCTTTCAATTGCTCAAGAAATTTGAGATTTATTATTTGTTAATGCCATAATTTGATAGTATCATCTCCACTCGCAGAAGCGAGCAGTTTACCATCAGGACTGAACGTCACAGATAATACAAAGTCACTATGTCCTTTGAAAGTCTTAAGATGTTTACCAGTATTAACGTTCCATAACTTGATGACTTTGCCAAAACCTCCTGTGGCTAAAATAGCGCCTTCAGGGTTAAAAGCGACGGAATTTACACAATCTTGGTGCGCATTATTTATTGCATGTAGAACATTACCTGTTTCAACTTCCCACAAGGTAACGCTTTTATCCCAATTACCCGCCGCAATTATTTTTCCATTTGGAGAAAATGCCAGCGAAAATACTTTACTTACTGAACTATTTTTTGGTTTTTTCAGGGAAAGATGTTTTTTACCCATATCCATTTTCCAAAGCTTGATGGTATTATCTTCCCCACCTGAGGCTAATAAACGACCATCAGGATTGAATACTACCGGTGAAGCTTTATGAAATTTTTGTGCAGTATTGTACGTACTCAAAAGCGGCTGTCAGTGGAGAATGCTGCCTGAAGGTTTTCCTAGATGGCAATGGGTCTATTACTACTGGCGAATTTTGAGTAGAACTGATAAGAACCTGTTTAAAGTCTTTGAAAAAGTATAAAAGTTGTTCGATAATGGTGGAATGAGAAAAACATACCCAAGCGACCTAAGTCGCAAACAATTTGAACAAATCCAACCTTTTCTAGAAAGAGCTCGCAAACGTACAAGTCCAAGGAAAGTGGAGCTTTATGAAATCTTTTGTGCGTTATTATATGTACTCAAAAGTGGTTGTCAGTGGAGAATGCTACCAGAAGGTTTTCCTAAATGGCAACTGGTGTATTACTACTGGAGGATTTGGAGTAAAACTAATGATGAAGGTAAACCAAGTTTACTGGAACAACTCTTAAAAAAAACAGGTTGGCGTGGTCCGAGAGAACCTTGGACGCAATGCCACTCCAAGTATGTTGATAGTTAATTCGCAAAGTGTAAAGAATGTTGATTGTGCTGAGAAAAAAGGTGATGACGCAGGCAAGAAAGTATCTGGTATCAAGCGGCATATAGCAGTAGATACACAAGGCTTT
>JADGDF010000304.1 GCA_016745055.1 Thiotrichaceae bacterium
TGACTGTCGCTTATCTGTATTCGGTAAAATATTGTCATGCTGTTGCTTTATATACTATTTTTTGGCTTGTGTAGATACCTTTAGGTTTATAACCTTGACCCGCGTGTTATTTCTGGTTCAATTAATAATTAGTTTTTCATTTCAATATGTGGGGAGGACAACGGTTTTTTGTTGCCCGCCCGACTCGACCTTAGTTACAAACACTGTAAGGTTCTGGCAACTCTCCACCTTCAATACAGGCATAATTATCATCTGCAACTTTATAGTTTTGTCCTATACAAGAATACAAGTTTTCAGGTCTGTAAACATTATTTATTTCCCTGTATTTATTTGCATTGGGCAATTTCTCAACCTTCAAACGACACAAAACACTTTTGTGCAAAGTATCTTGGCGTTGTGGAGTACGCCAATGTAAACCTGCTGACTGATAAATAAAACCTTTAATTTTATTGGAAAGACTTGTATTATGTCTTGATACAAGTAACTCATCATGTAACTTTCCACGTTCACAACCAGGTGTGGTTTTACTTTTACAAGACTCTTCTGATTTCATTGGCACGAAAAGCTTATACGCAGCAAATTTTTCCATCATCCATTCTCGCGTGATTTTCTCTAGTCCGTTTCTTACAGAACCTATTGGTTCATGCTCACTATCAATATTACCGCCACCAACATCAGAGTGATCGCCTACAAACCAAACTTCTTGTAATTTATCTTCTGGAGGTTGCTGATAACCAGCAAAGCGCAATGGACGAAAATCATGACGCTGTTCACTTAATGAAAGTGCGTGAAAACCATGATTGGCATATAAATTCACGCGATAGTCATCTGGATAATCATCTCTTTCAAACCCTAATGCAGGCACAGTATCAAATACGCCAATTGCTTCAACAATAAATCCATTTTCAGAGCTTTTATAAAATTGGAGCAGGTAATCTTTGTATGTTGCAGCGATTTAATTTTGAATATACAAACGTAATCTTTTTTCAAACTCGGGAATACCATCATTTGTTTGGTGGTAAAAATCAAAAAGTTTATTAATAATTTTGTCTGTATTAAGCTTTCCTACACTGCGTTTATCTAGTAAACCAACAAACTCAATCATCCCATTAAGCGCCCGTGCTGTATAAGCGCCTCGACTAAAGCCAAAAATAAAAATCTTATCTCCTGGTTGATACGTTTCAACAAGAAATTGATACGCTTTTCTAATATGTCTATCAATGCCATTTCCAGTGGTTTGACCACGAATATAATTCCACCAGGATGTCCCAATACCTTCATGATAAAAAGGAATGATGGGTTGTGTTTGTGCGTTAGTAACAGCTCTTCGGTACAGCTTCCAAATATTGGTTGCCTTGTTAATATCTTCCCCTGTTTGTCCTGTCCCATCAATAAATACCATGAGATTACGACCAGAGATACTATCTTGATAGCAATCCTTTAAAGCCTCTATCAGATTGCGCCTTTTGGGTTCTTTATGTAAGGCTTTCTGCCTCAGATGCAGGAACAGATTTACATTCTTTTCCTGGCAGAATAGGTTTTATTGTAATTGGGAGATAGGTGACTGATTGCATATCACCTTGAGATATAGTAGAAAGAGTCTGGTATTCTTCTGGCAGTATTTTAGGTTGGCTTAAATACAGAATGAACAAAAATCCTCCTGTTACCAGCAAGAGTGTTACAGAGAATGTCAGTAAAGTAGAAAATAACCTTTTTAGCATTACATAATCCTTTTAGTTTAACGGAAGTTTATTTTACCACTTATTTTGCGGATGAAAATACTAAAAAAATAATTTAAAAAATGTAAAACTTGTTTGCAGTCTATGTAGGGTCAATGAACGTAGCTTTATCCATCGAATTGAGGCAAAATAATGGATAGCCAGGTAGGATGGGAAAACGTCTTTTTGTTTACCCACTATTAACTTCATCACTCTGTAATGTACTTGGATTGTTTCTGATTTCAATATTTTGGTGGTCAATAAAAAACCATTGCCCACCCTAGTGTGTCCTGAAGGAAAGCGTAGCTTTCCATGCTGTATTAAAGATGAGAGAAGGTCTCTCGGTTTCGGCCACCCGATGCTGGAATCA
>JADGDF010000168.1 GCA_016745055.1 Thiotrichaceae bacterium
TCCACTGACAACCACTTTTGAGTACGTACAATACTGCACAAAAGATTTCATAAAGCTCCACTTTCCTTGGACTAGTGCGTTTGCGGACTCTTTCCAGAACGGGTTGGATTTGTTCAAATTGTTTGTGACTTAGGTTGCTGGGATATGTTTTTCTCATTATTCCATTATCTGACAGACTTTTGACTTTTTCAAAGACTTTAAACAGATTCTAAGCAATGGGTAACGTAAAATAAAACGTACTGCCTTGATCTACTTCACTGTGAATACCGACTTCCCCTTGTAATTTTTCTGCTATTTGTTGAACAATGGCCAATCCTAAGCCATGCCCTTCGGCTTCTTTAGCGTGTAAACGACTAAAAGGTACGAATAACTGGGCTTGTTGTTCATCAGTTAAACCTTTGCCATTGTCTTGCACCCAAAATTTAATCATGTCATTGGGTAATTCATCAGCACCTAATTTCAATGTGGGAGGTTTTCCACCATATTTTAACGCATTGCTCAAATAATTGGCCCAAATTTCTTCAACCCACGGTCCATAACCTTTTGCTGTTGGCCAAGATTTAGGTAAAATAATATCTCCTTTAAATTCGTTGACCATATGGAGTAACCGGTTTTGAATAACTTGAGATACAATGTTGGACATATCTAAGGGATGGAATTCAACGTCTGCTTGATTATCTTTTCTCGAACCTGCGGCAAGCAGCAATAAAGCATCAATAATTTCGACCATATTATGGCCAGATTTACTAATAAACTCTACATATTTTTTAGTTTTTTCATCTAAGGTTTTATCTAACATTAATAAATCAGCAAATCCTATTACGCCCGTGAGTGGATTTTTGAGATCATGCGCTACTGTACGGGAAAAAGTATTTAATTCCACATTACGTTTTTCAAGCTCAACCAGGTGGGTTTTTAATTGGCCTTGTAACTTCCGAATTTGTAAATGTGTATGAATGCGCGCTAACACTTCTTCTTGCTGAAAAGGTTTAGTAATATAATCCACAGCACCCAAAGTAAATCCTTTGAGTTTGTCTACAGTATCAGATAGCGCAGTCATAAAAATGACCGGAATTTCTCGGGTATGAGGTTGTGATTTCAAAACTTCGCAGACTTCAAAACCGTCCATATTGGGCATCATGATGTCTAATAAAATAATGTCAGGTTGGGCATATTCAATTCTATGTAAAGCTTCTTGGCCATCTTGCGCAACGAGTACTCTTAAGCCTGCTTGTGGTAAAAATTCGTACAGTACCCTAACATTATCAGGTATATCATCAACAATGAGTACAGTTGCTCGTGAAGTATTTTTTGCTTGTTGCATAAGAGGTTGCTCAACATTTTTTTAATTTGAAGATTTCAGCCAACAGCCAGGATCAGCGTTAAATGGGCTACCTGTTACTGCATAAGATAAACATTTTAGCCCTCCACGACAAGTACTTTTGTGGACACAAGATTCACAATTTTCAATTGGCTGATTGTAATCACGTAATTTTTTTAATAGTTTACTGTGGTCATACAGTTCAAGCAAATCAGTTTCTAATAAATTTCCCACACGAATTGGCATGCGACGACAAGGGTATAAATCACCATTGGGCTGCACTGTTAATAAAGTATCCCCTGCCGTGCAGTGATAAGGCATCGTATCAGCCACTAAAAATTGTAGCGCTCGGTGCATGGCCACTTCAGTACGACTAAACCAGGTGGGATAAATTTTCCTTTGGGTTTGCTGCATCAGCTGAAAAAAATCTTGAGTTTCTTCAGGAGTTAACATGTATTCATTGATACCACTGCCCCAAGGAATAAGTCGATCAGCCCATACGCGGTTAACTTTAAGCTGTTTCGCTAATTTTGCAACAGCAGGAAATTGCTGGTAATTTTTACGATGTGCGGTGAATGAAATTAAGGTATGAAGCTTGGCTTGACGAAGGTATTTTAATGCAGAAACAACATGTTCAAAATGGTTTTTACCGCGAATATGATCATGCGTTTTTTGAGTACCTTCAACGCTTACTTGTACAAAACGCGGTTTTAACGTGCTTAATCGTTTTGCCATGGCTTTATCAATAAAGCTACCATTGGTTAAAATAGCAAAACTGAATAAATCAGCGTGGTCTGCAAATACTTCCAATAGTTGTAGAAAATCTTGACGCACAAAAGGCTCACCACCTGTCACAGTAATATGGCCTTTTATAGGATAACCAACTCGTTGTTCAAACGTTGCTAATAAGGTTTTGTATTGTTCCAAAATACCGAGCAATTGCTCAAAAGATAGTTCATTTTTGGCATAATTATCTTGATAGCAATGGGAGCAACGCAAGTTACAACGTTCAGTGATATGCCATTGAAATAATGAGGCATTGGGTGTATAGGCTGATGACATAGGCTATTATAACTTAAATTATGTAATAAAAATTCTAAGGTTTTTGTAATTTGTTCAAAAGTTTCTACCTATTTTAAGGTTACTCAAACTGTCTAATGAGTGTTCGCAAACGCTACTATGAACTTAGCACCCTGTCCTTCTTCACTTTCACACCATACTTGAGCTTGTATTGTTTCTACTAATCGTTTGACAATATAAAGCCCTAAACCAGTTGAATGTTCTCCTGCTGTTGGTTTTGGATTCAAACGTGTAAATTTTCCAAATAGCTTTTCTTGATCAGCTTGACTCAAACCCGGACCTTCATCTTTCACTTCAAATTGGAAGGTACCTGTATTTTGGACAATTTGAACATAAACTGATTTGTTTGCAGGAGAATATTTAATAGCATTAGAAATAAGGTTATCAAATATCTGTTCAACTATATTTTTATCTGTCATCACCTGACAGGCAGAGTTAGGTATATCTAAATACACCTGAATATTTTTTTCTTTCGCTCGTTCTATATAGTTTTTCACTAATTTTTGTACAATGGGTAAAATATCCGCATTTTCCAATATAATATTTAATTTGCCAGATTCAATTGCATTTACATCCAACAAATTGGTAATTAGCTGAAACATACGATCAGCTTCACCTACTATCAATCGCGCATAGTCAGATATTTCGTCTTTAGAGAAACTGTCCACATCTTCTTGAAGAAATTCCGCAATTCCCCGAATACCAGATAATGGATTTTTCAAATCATGCGCAACAATGCCTAAAAATTCGTTTTTTTCTTGATTCAAATGAATCAATGTCTGGTTTTTATCTTCAATTTCATACTGATAACTTAAGGCAACTCTACTGGCTTCTTCAACTAAGGCGAGACGAATTTTGTCAACTTCAGCTTGTTTACGTACTTTTATATCTTGAAATACAGCAAGCCCATAAATAACTTCACCCTCTTCATTTAGAATGGGAGTTCCCCATGCTTCTATTGGGATATTTTGCTCAAAAGAACGAATTTCCATATCATCAACATAGGTTGGCTTTTTTGCTAACGCCCGATAAATAGGTTGTTTATCAGAAGGATATAATAGATCAGTGCCTGCCAAATATACCTGATAAATATCTGGTAATTTATCACACTTAACATGTTGATTGACAATCTCTTTACCCAAAAGCTGTTGTGCCCGTGTATTAATATAATAAGGTTCCCCTGTGGGCGCAATGACAAACACACCAACTGGCATGGCTTCCAGGAATTGTTGCAAACGTTGTTCATTCTCTGTCAAGGCTGTGAATGCCTGTTGTAATTGTTCAGACATTTGCTTAAATGCATACAGCAATTGCCCTAGCTCTTTTATACTGACTGACGCTGGGAGATTAAATTCCCATTGTTTTCGGGTAATAAGCTTAGCAGCTTGGTTAAGATCGAAAACAGGTTGCGTGATCCAACGTGCAGTGAAAAAACCAATAATAATGCTGATTAATACAGTTAAGACTAATAAGATTAAATTAAAGTGATTGCTCTTCCAAATGGGTGCCATAAAATCTTTTTCTGGCACGACAATACCAATGACCCAGTCTATTCCTCCACCAATAGGGGCTTTGTAAGGTATTAACTGCGTAAAATAATGACCTGTCTCCAATTCTATTATTTGTTGCTGTGGCTGTGACAAATAATCAAATTGGTCAGGTAATTTATTGGCAATCGCATGCATCAAAGCATGTTGGCTATCTCGAATATATTTACGTTGAGATATATCATTTTCATCTTTGGTAAATGGGATTTCCATCACAGAATTGGCAATTAGCAAACCGGAAGTTTCAACCACAAAGGCCATACCTGATTGTGTCAGAGGTAAAGTTTTTAAAAAAGTGCTAATATCTTCCAAGTAAAAAGCAGCTTGACATACACCTAATAACTTTTTTTGCTTATCATAAGCAGGAACAACAGCATCAATGCGAGTACGTCCTGTGCTCCAGTCAAAAAATACATCACTCCATACAGGCGAACCTGCTGCTGCTGCACGTTGATACCAACTTCGACTTCTTGAATCAAACCGTTTAGAGATGATTTCATTTAATTTACCACGTCGACCTTGTGAATCAGCAAGGTAATATTCAGCACCATGGTTTGTGGTTTCATCTACAATAATAATCTCAATATCACCTTGTCGTCGTCGATGACGACTTACGCCCAAAAAACCACCATCACTTTCCCGTCCAAAAGAAATCCAATTAATTGTACCCGTTAACTCACTGAGTTGCCATAAATAGCGCTCACTATCAGGATTGCCAAATTGCAGTTTGCCATCTTCAACGGCTTGGGCATTTAATTTAGAAAGTAGTATGGGTAAGGTTAAATGTGTATTCAGGTGTTGATGAATATTTTTACGTACTTCACCAAGAAGGTTTGTAACTAAATGGTGTACAGCTTCCTGACTATTGTAAAATGACAATCCGCTTACAATGCCAACAGTAATGAGCAATTGTAGAACAAAAGGAACAATCAATACCAAACGTAAAGGTATCTTTGATAATTGCATCAAGCAATCCTGAATGTTTTCCTAGAGGATGTTAGGTCAATAGCTGGAACTGGGTAGTGATTTATTTCTACGACAATCTGTTAGGTTTATCAACGTGTTGAAAAACACGAGGTTCAGTTTTATTCTTCCTAACAATAAATCTTTTCCAATCTCTCCTTAAAATTAGATAAAGAGAGGGAGGAAAAGTTCAAGATAATTTTTTAGCTTAAGAACGATGAAACAAAGTTTGAGAACAATAAAAAATAGGCCAAATAGAACTCAGATTTGCTAATTAATTAGCGCTACGCTGAACTAATATCTGTTTATCACCATTCGTGCAAAATTATAAAAAAACTTATGCTGGTGCTGCTTGTCCAGCCTGTTGTTTTTCAATTTCAGCACGTACCATATCCATGTCTAAGTCACTTGCTTTTTGAATCAATTCCTTGAGTGCATCCTGAGGCAAGGCTCCAGGTTGACTAAAAATGAGGATTTGTTCTCTAAAAATCATCAGCGTAGGAATGGAACGAATTTGGAAGTGACCTGCCAATTCCTTTTGTTCTTCTGTATTTACCTTAGCAAAAGTAATATCCTGATATTCTTCAGAGATTGCTTCATAGGTTGGTGCAAAAGAATTGCATGGCCCACACCAACTTGCCCAAAAATCTACAAGCACCATGCTGTTATTATCAATTGTTTCCTTGAAATTTTGTTCGGTTAAAGCTACAGTTGCCACGGTGTCTCCTTAATAACGTCACCATCATTGGTTAAATTTAAATTAATGCCCCATTATACACGAAAACATTCAATTCTAACAGGATTTACCTTACTGGAATTGTTAGTTGCATTAGCTATTTTCAGTGTTATCAGCGCCGTGGCTTATCAGGGTTTAAGTACCGTATTAACCGTACGTGAACATACTGAACAACAAGCTCAACAACTAGCGGCCATCCAAATGACATTCATGCATTTGGGGCGAGATATTCAACTCTATATAGATAGAAGCATTAGAGATGAATATGGGGAAGAGCAACCTAGTATTCAAGGACGAAGTGACTATATTACTTTTACACGTGCAGGTTGGCATAATCCACTAAAACAACCCCGTGCTACTTTGCAACGGGTGAGTTATTACTTAAAAACAGATGAATTATTTCGTGTTTACTGGCGAGTATTAGATCGTGCACAGGACAGTCACCCTATTGAAACTGCTTTATTGAAAAACATCAGTGCACTGGAATTGCGATTTTTAGATGAAAATTTTAAGTGGTATACACAATGGCCACCCATAGACATTCATCCAACAGAGTTTGGCCAAGAGAAAATAGAGCATTTACTCTATGCGATTGAAATAACTTTAAATACTACGATGTGGGGAGAAATTACGCGCCTGTTTGCAATCTCTAGTAAAATGCCCATCGTTAAGATAGAAGACACTTTGCCAACAAAGCCATCAGACACAGACTCTTTTGTAAAAGTAAAGTAGTGGATAAAATAAGGAAATTTATGCAGAATTTAATCAATATTTTTATACCGTTTTCAAATTATTGAAGAAATTGAGTGCTGAAATTTGATTTATCTTGAGTATAATTATTGAAAATAAAAACGAGTAGAAAGCGCCATGGAAAATATCAAAATCCCATTAGATGAATCAGAAATTCCCACCCATTGGTATAATGTGATTGCTGACATGCCGAACCCCCCTGCACCTTATTTAGCCCCAGATGGTCAACCTGTTGCACCAGAAATGATGGAAGCGATCTTTGCACCTGAATTAGTGAAACAAGAAGTCAGTACAGAAAGATGGATTGCAATTCCAGATGAAGTGCGTGAAATGTATCGTTTATGGCGACCTGCACCTCTATATCGCGCAAAAGCCTTAGAGGAAATGTTGGGAACACCTGCAAAAATTTACTTTAAGCATGAAGGAGTTAGTCCAACAGGATCACATAAAACTAACTCTGCTGTTGCCCAAGCTTATTATAATAAAATTGCAGGTATTAAGCGTTTAACCACTGAAACGGGTGCTGGCCAGTGGGGTTCGTCTATTGCTTTTGCTGGCAACAAGTTAGGATTGGAAGTCCGGGTGTACATGGTGAAAGTGAGCTATGAGCAAAAACCCATGCGTCGCAGCATGATGCAAACCTGGGGGGCTGAGGTATTGGCCAGTCCGACTACCTTAACGCAAGCAGGTCAACATACTTTAGAAAAAGACCCTAATTGCCCAGGTTCTTTAGGCACAGCAATTTCAGAAGCCGTGGAAGAAGCAGCTTCTCGGGAGGATACCAACTACACTTTGGGTTCAGTGTTGAATCACGTATTATTACATCAAACGATTATTGGACAAGAAACCAAGCAACAGCTAGAAAAAGTGGGTGATTATCCTGATGTCATTTTTGCTCCTTGTGGGGGTGGTTCAAATGTAGGAGGAATGATGTTTCCTTTTCTCGCGGATAAAGCAGCAGGGAAAGAAATTCGTTTGGTTGCTGTCGAACCCACTTCTTGTCCAACTTTGACTCGTGGGCATTATGCCTATGATTATGGAGATTCAGAAGGGTTAACGCCACTGATGCAGATGTATACTTTGGGGCATGATTTTATGCCACCAAGTATTCATGCCGGAGGGTTACGCTATCATGGAGATTCGGCATTAGTTTCACAGCTTTGTCGAGAAGGTATTTTAGACGCCATTGCTGTACCGCAGATTGCAACATTTGAGGCCGGTATTATGTTTGCAAAAGCTATGGGCATTATTCCAGCGCCTGAATCCTGTCATGCCGTACGAGCCACTATTGATGAAGCCCTGCGTTGTAAGGAAACCGGTGAAGCAAAAACTATTCTTTTCACTTTGTCAGGGCATGGCCATTTTGATATGTCAGCTTACGAGAAATATTTAGCTGGTGAGTTGGAAGATCAATCTTATCCTGAAGAGGTTTTGCAAGATGCCCTAAATCATTTGCCGAAAGTACCAGGCATTAATTAAGTTTTTTTATCTTGTTACCAAGTTCTGAAGGAGATGCATACTTAGCTATGCAATAATTAGTAAATGCAGAGCCAAAAATTGAAATTAGCTTAGAAATGACCGAACAAAGTCTGCAACCCAATATGAGAAAACAGGACATAAAGGCATCAATCTTTCTGTACGCTTCTCGACATTTTGGAATAAACTCAAGCCATGGAGGGCTCGGGTGACGGAGGAGCCGAAGTACAGAGTCGCCCGTATGGAGACAGGGCGGGGCAACCAACTAGCGTCTCGCTGAATTGCTCTAAGAACCTGTTTAAAGTTTTTTTAGAATGATAGCCAAAAAAGCTAGCATAACGAACTGTAAGCTAGAATTGAGGTTTTCGCTCATAGTTTTTCCAAAGTCTTCGACACTTATCTAACCAAGCAAAAGACCTTTCAACAATCCATCGCTTGGGTAAGACTTTAAAGGTGTGCAGTTCACTACGTTTGACGACTTCCACTGTTGCTTGGAGTTTATGTTTTACTTCTTTGGCAAAAGGGGCTCCGGTATATCCA
>JADGDF010000305.1 GCA_016745055.1 Thiotrichaceae bacterium
ACAATAAACGCAGGAAGAAACTCAACACTGTTGACCAAATGGCCAATTGGAGTGCTTAAATTGATGCCTATGGGATAAGCAACAGCGTCATCCACCGAAAATACCGAATAACCCAATCTTCTAAGAGAATATCTGTGAGCATAAAATTTACTTGGGATAAACATAAAGCAGCAAGTAATGAAAAAAAGCATGGTGTAACATTTCAAGAAGCGAGCAGTGTATTTTTTGATACATTATCTATAACTGTTCCTGATTCACTACATTCTATTGGCGAAGAAAGATATATAATCATTGGTAATTCAAGTCAAAATAGACTGCTGGTTGTTGTGCATACAGATAAAGGTGAAGAAATTCACCTTATTTCAGCAAGAAAAGCAACGACAAGAGAAAAGCGGTTTTATGGAGAAAGCGATGTCTACTCAAAACGATTCTGAAATGTTGGAAGAATATAATTTTTCACATGGTGTGCGTGGTAAGTACGTAGAAAGGCTACAGTCAGGATGTAATATCGTCAAGCTTGATGATGATGTTGCGGCACTTTTCCCTGATGCTGAATCCGTCAATCAGGCTTTACGCGCTTTAGGTAAAATTATTGTACAACACCAAAAAGTAGCTTAAGTTGTCGGTCTATTTTAGCCAGGTAGGTCTGGTTAGGCTTTTTGCAACGCAAAAACTGTAACCCGACATGAAGTGGAATATTTCCACCCACCATTAGTTACTTTTTTGAAAAATTTATGCGTATTTACCTTGATTTGTGTTGTTTCAACCGTCCTTACGACAATCAAATTCATTTCTGTATTCGTCTGGAAACAGAGGCAAAATTAATGATTTAACAAAAAATCAAGGAAGGTAAATGCGAGCTTGTTTGGTCAACCATTTTGGAATTTGAAAACTCAAAAAATCCTTTTCCCGAACATCAAATGGCTATCGCTAAATGGAGGAAACTAGCTGTTACAACTGTTTGGGCAGATAATCAAGTTTTAGAACAAGCACAGCGTATTATGCAAACTGGCATCCGTCAATATGACGCACTTCATGTTGCATGTGCTATTGCTGGCAAAGCTGATCTTTTTGTAAGCACAGATGATCGACTACTCAAACGCTTAAAAACATTCCCAAATATAACTGCTGTGCTTCCCGGAGAAGCTATTGCAAAATTGGAAAGTTGGTATGATGACTGAAGCAGAAATTAGAATGCAAGGGATGGAATTACTGGTAAATCACCTTGGTTTAGTAGAAGCGGAACGATTTATGGTCTTAGCTAGCCGTGAGCGTTTTAATTATACTGAATGGCGGCAAAAGTTCTTACCTGACTATTCTTTAGAGGAATTAGCCAGCAAAGCTAATGAGTATGCGAAGAGGCACATTAGTTCGTAACCCGCTTACTCACTTTGTTTCTCTCGTTCCCTCGCTGGAGCGTGGGAACGAGATAATTTTATTGAATTCAACCATTAATGGGTTTCTTCAGTTACATAATTATGGTAAAAACAATGATACTTGAGCAAATTGTTATACAAGATAAAGAAATACTTGGTGGAGTGCCTGTATTTAAGGGAACAAGAGTGACAGTTACAAGCCTACTTGATTACTTAGAAGAAGGTATGACTGTAGAAGAGTACCTTGCTCATTTCCCTACAGTAAAAAAAGAGCAAGTTATTCATTTCTTAGAAATTACCACGCGAGAATATTTAACTAAACACTATGAAATTGCTGCTTGACGAGTGTATACCACAACCACTGAAAAAAGCATTTCCAACGTGTGTAGTAGAAACTGTTGCCAGTATGGGTTGGGCTGGAAAAAAGGATAAGGAATTACTTGTTTTAGCAAGTGAGATTTTTGACGCTTTTATTACGGTTGATCAAAATTTGCGTTATCAACAAAATCTACAACATTTCAATATTTCTATTATTGTCTTATCAGCAAAAACAAATCACGTAAAGGATTTGTTACCACTTGCAGATAAAGCAAACAAATATTAGAGTTGTATCCCGTTAAAAATCAATCAATTAGCTAGATAAAAGTTCCATAGTCCGGCACATACTCCAATTATTTCATCATATAAATCAATAA
>JADGDF010000169.1 GCA_016745055.1 Thiotrichaceae bacterium
CTTATTGATTTATATGATGAAATAATTGGAGTATGTGCCGGACTATGGAACTTTTATCTAGCTAATTGATTGATTTTTAACGGGATACAACTCTATTTACTAACTCATAGTGAGCGACTAGCAGAGGTCCAAAAATATGAGAAAACAGGACATAAGGGCGCCAGACCTTTTGTGCGTTTTTCGACATTTTTGGACAAATCCAACGTTAAGTCATGGTGGATAGGTGTGACGGAGTACAGAGTCGCGCCATGGAGACCGGACGTATCGGGGTAATTAACTAGCGTCTCGCTGACGTGAATAGAGTTCTAAGGGACAGAGTGTTCCATGAGCGTCACAAAAACTCTACGAGACACTGGTTATCCACGCCCAACAAACAAGAACACATATTCCAAACATCCATAGCCGAAACAAATATTTTGCAACAGTCATAGACATAGGCTTTGCATATAACAATTCTAAGGTCATAGTCATAATTACACTTGGTATTGATATTCCTCCCAGCACCCAGTGTAATTCCCCAGCAGACCATTGCAAAGCTATTTCATAATTTTTATAACTTGAGGTTATAAAAACAGAAAAGAGTAAAGCCCCAAAGAAATGAATTAAAAATGCAAGAGCAAACAATTCAAGCGCACTACTTTTTTTACTATGGATACTCTTTGTCATCAATTTTTTCATGTTAGTGCCAATAGAGCTGGATAGCTAGTGTAGGATGGGACGTGGCAAGAAAAACAATATTCTATATAGGCTATTAACCTACTTGACTGGTTAGTGTTCACGTTCATCTAGAAAAACTTCTATTCCAAAGTCTATCTTTAGATTAACCATTTTTTCCATTAGACATCTTTCCTAAATAATTGGCATTAATATAAAAATTCTTGATAAAATGAATTTATTAAGTACATAGAAATAAAACCCAACAAAGAGCTAAAAACAAGAACACCTCAAAATTTTTTGCGTATGACAGGAATGTCTTTTGAGGATTTTTCAGGTTTATGTTGTAAAGTAGAGTCGCATATTAGCTTGCTATTAACCATGATACTAATAATCGTCTAAATTACCAGCCTTTTAGTTGTGTTGCAGGATCACCAAACAAGACAAATGAACTGATGACATTAGCAGGAATATCTCGTTTGTGATAAGCAGCAATCTTTGCTTCAGTAGTTAGGTAACCCAATGTAAGTGGCCCAGAGGTCGTTTGTTCAAAAATAATAGAAAAAATTTCTTGGGCAAGTATACTGTTTTCCAAGGCATAGCTAAAGCCTGTGGATGAAAAAACACCTATTGCGCCTCCATCAGATAAGATAAATTTTTCTGCAAGCGAATAATGTTCAGGATCAGTAAAATAACCATTATTGCAGGTTAATGCGACTAAAAATGTTAGGTTATCTTTGTTTTTGAGTTGGTTGAGCTGTTCTGTTCTTAATAATCCAGGGCTATATCGACTCCATCGATCTCTGCTCCCATGTCCAGTAAAATTAGTAATAATAGCGCCTTCATTGATACTAGAAATAATATCTCTGCTTGCTTTCGCCGTCTTTTTCTGCTTTTGCTCCTGGGTTTCTTCTCCTTCCAAATAAGAACGTAAGTAAATTTTATTAACTTCAAAGTCCTCAGGAATATATTTAATTAGCTCATCACTTAAGACTGCCTCTTGCGCATCTTCATCTGCAATCATTAATATTTTTTGAGTATGTTGCTGTGTGGTTTCTTCAAAATGAATAATTTTGTTAACTAACCGAGTGACTGTTTCGGGTATATCACCAGGTATTCTGCCAATCATCATTTCAGGCAAAATATAATTACCCATATAACTATCCCACACATTGACATACCAGTTGTCATCTGGGATCAATAATGTTTTTTCTCCATACGCTAAGTAAAGATGTGCAGGTACTTTATTTTTCTTGCTTCCTCTTAAATTACTTCGATAATCCAAACTGGCATCTCCCACTAAAAATACGTAAAGAGGGGTTGGTGAACGCCAGTTGTCATAAGCAAATCTCAAAAAAGCTTTAATCGCTGCTGGATCAAAAATACCATAGTTAAATTCATTATAAATGTCTTCCACACTGACAGCTTTAGTTTGTAAGCCTTGGCGACGACGTAATTGCAGTAAAGGCTCAACAGATGGCAAAAATTCTTTGGCTGTGATGAGAATGTAATCTGCGCGATTTTTGATATTTTTGAGCCTGGCAGATTTCCAAAGCGACACATGAAGCGATTTTTTTAATTTTTGTAAGGTGGTGGCATGATAGGTTTTTACTTCGGTAACGTTATCTTCAAAAACGGCCTTATATGCATTTTCACCTGTTTCTACTGAAAAGTTAATAACTTCAGCAACAGCATTTGGATCAGTAACATCAAAAATAAGAATGTCTGGTTGGCTAAAACCATTCAACTCCATTAGTGCCTTACCAGAACCATTGACAGTGAAAGAGAGTTGATCGTTGATTGCTGTAAAATGTCGCCAGTAATCTACTTCAATCCAATTGAGATAAACAATATCAATAATGGCTTCAGTATCTCCGGGTAATTCAAGGGTGAGCGTGTTACGTTTATCCTCAATTTTTTCTGAAGCAAGCACCATTTCTTGAACAAGCTCTGTATTACCATCCCAATATTCATCACTGATTAAAGCATTATTCCAAGAAATTAAAGTATGATGATCGGGTTCTAATTTAGCAATAGAGGAATGGCCACGTAAGCCTGTCCGCACAATTATATCAGTGTTTTCAAAAGGTAAATCTGGCAAATTAATGGTGATATTTTTGACATCTGTTTTTTGCAACTTGTGCCAAAACCAATAATCCTCCGTATCAGGATTACCTTCCTGAATATCCCATCGTTTGTTATGTTCGAAGTGAAGCTGATCATAAAAGCCAGGTATAGATTCCGCCTGCCCCGTTACTTGACCATTAACATAAGCCGTTCTTTTTCCCCTGCCCTTTTTTCGCCAATATAACCAGTAGACATTGGTACCTGTAAAGTTGTTGTCGATAGCCTGGGCGTAGAACTTAATGTAATCCGTGGGCTGAAATTTGTTAGGATCATCTGCTACAATGCCAATAGCTACTTCTTGTCCCTGATTAAAGAGACGTAACCTTGTTGGGTTGATAAATTGTGGTTGTATACCTGTTTTAACCATGTCTTCGTAAGAGAGCCAATACATGCCTGTTTTAGTAATTTCTATGCGTAAAGCATCGCCTTGCTTGGTATATCTTGCTAATTGGGCAGCAGCATGAACACCTGAGTATAAATTGAAAATAAGTAAGGCAAAAATAACGGGAAAAATTTTATGAAACATAGTTTTCAGCCTTATGCGTCAACTGTTGAGTTTACGGAGAAGAAGGACAATGCTTTTTTATGTTTTTTCTAGGAGTTGCACGACGCGTAGTTACCGTTTCAATTTTTTCAGGAGCCAGTGGACCAACGCCTAAATATTGAAATTCACCACTATTGCCACCGTCATCATTCCACGTTCCACTTAATGTCGCTGGATCAAGTGTGACTGTATTTTCAAACACTTGTTCACCACCCAAATTTTGGGTAAATGACATACGAAATTGATTAGCTTGTTTATCAAGTAGAGCTGAACCATTAAGGGGGTAATGCTTCCCATCGACAATATTTTCACCAATAAGCGAAAAATATTGGCCATTGGCGTTCACTTCAAAACAAATAATTTGAGAGAAAGGGGCTTGTTGCCAGCAATGGTTTCCTAAGCTGTCATCCACTTGTGCAGTAACACTTGTGGATATTATAAGGCCAAAAAATAGTTTGATGTTTTTCATGGAATTATTTGCGGGATTTAAATATAGAGTGAATTATGATATTACCCAAACGAAATGACAAGAATTAAATAACTTCCACAAGTTTTCAATCAAACCTGGCAGGTTTTGAAAACCTGCCAGGTCTTGTTTTAGACTTTATTTAATTCCTGTTATTATCTCGTTACCAAGCCCAGCTTTGCGAGATGGGAAGTAGAACTTCCCATGCTAACACTCTCAAACAGAGTTTGGGAGCGAGAAAAAAACTACCAGATCTTTGTTTTAGGTTTTATCTAATCCTTCAACAATAACCCCTTCACCCATTACAACACCTTTTTCAATTTCAGTGGTAATGCTTATAATAACGTAACTCAGTGTCGTTCTTGCTTTAATTTTACCGCCTTTAATCATTGCAGGTGCATCGGGATTGCCACTAATTGTACCGACTAAAATCGCATTGATAATCACAGTCTCAGGGGCAAAAGAAACATCTCTAAGCATACCCAAACTTCTGTACTGCCAACCATTGGGTCTTTCGACAGTAATAGTGCCTGCCAACAACCCACCAATAATTTCAGCGCCACTGAAAATAATATCTTTCAAGGTACCTTGGTTATTGATATAGCCTGTTAATTCACCACCTGTTAACGTCGAACCTTCAGAAATGGTTGAATTAGATACTAGTCCTTCATTGGTCGTATCGCCTTCAAACACCAGTTTAGACACACTGGCTTCTGATTCCACCGTACCATCCGTTACCGTTTGATTTTGGCCACCACAGGTGCTATTTAAGCTGGTAGACACTTGGCAAGTCGGTGCTGTAATCACTCGTTGTGTTTCAGGTCCCTCCGTTTTTTCTACTTCAGATGTTTCAATATCATCTGTAAACTCGGACTTACCTGTTGTTTCATCTGGGGCTTTGTTGACAATAGGATTATCTGTGTTCGTTGAAATATAACCTTGCGCAATCGCTAAACTCACAATGTTTTCAGTTGTCGCAAAACTGTTTTGCTGTACGCCATTTTCAGTGAAAATTCGGATTTCTTGACCATTTATTTCTGCAGCAACAATATCTGCGGTTTCATTGCCCATAACAGAGCCAACGGCCACTAACACTCCATTGTTGCTGGAAAACGCATCAAATTTGTTAATTCGTTGGTTATTGGCATAGGTTTCTACGCGACTACCTTGGCTAGCCATTGCTACTACTTCGGCAATGTCATTACCTGTTAAGTCACCTGCACCAACATTGACTCCATGGATTAAGGTATTTGGACAGGCTCCTTCACTATCGCCATGAGCACGATGTTCTGCCGCTCCAGATTCCGAAACGTTGATGGTGGAACCTTCGTGACAAAAAGTGACTTTATCATCATCGACACACACACCGAGATAGTCGCCATGTTCTAAATGATCTTCTAAGGCATTACGACTAATTGTGATGGTATTGCGTTGCTCTGCATTATCTTCAGATACATGGCAAATGGTGACTTTTTTGTCATCACTGGTATTACTTGTAGGTGGTGTATTGGTATTAGAGTCACCGGTGTCATTGCCACTCGTTATTGGTATCGGCTTTAAGAACAAAAACATCTTCTCCTGGCAAAGATGCCGTGCTGGCTTCACCGTTCAATTCATACAGTGTCGAATCATTAGCAATGACAATAGCAATGACAATTTCGTCGGCTTGGTCGTTATCTGCATCAAAAGTCGCAATAGTATGCGTATCTCCACTGCTTGCAACCGTTGTTTTTAGCTCTCCTTGAGGAGAATACACCAACACATTGCCTTGAGCTGTACCGACAACAATGTAGGTTTGTGCAGAAGAACTTTTGAGTAAGTACACCAGGATATTATCCCCATCTACATAGCCATAATCATCAGCATTAACACCGAGTGTGATAACTTGATCTTCAAGAATATTAAATGGCGCTTGATAATTTACCAGGCTTAAATCGTCACTGTTTTTAAGCAGTTGTCCCATTTCAGCACACCACACCAAATTGGCTTGGCCTTGAGACACAATCTCTGTACTCAAGGGCAATATTTCCCCCGCTTTTAGTTGTTGCGAGGCTCGTGGCACGATGGTAATGGTTGGTGGGGTATTTTCAGGTTGTGCTTCTCTATAAGCATAGGATTCACCTAAACAGATTTCTACAGGGATGGCTTGTGCAGTTGTAGAAAGTGCTATCAGAATCAAGCTAAGTATTTGTAATGTTTTCATGATAGTTTCTCCCTACTCGACTACACTGGTAGTGTCAGAATACAGTAAGTTACCCTTTGGTTTATCTTTTACCTCAATATCTGCACTAGCAGAAGTAAACATAGGTTTACACTGGAATGAACGTTTGTTGGCATCACCACCTAGTGTTTTGTATTCTTCACAGCCTTTAATATAAAAAGCAGTTGTATCAAGTAAACTTGCTCCTTCCACTTCAAAATCAGTGACTTGGTAAAGTTTTATGGTAGTGATTATTTCTCCATTAACTTTTGGCGTTACTTTGTCAACTCTTGGTGTTCCCCATTGGTAATCTACGCTAAAGTCAGAAAGTTTTGTGCCTTTTGCTCTTTCCTTAACATCACCTACGTGTGAACCTACTTTATAACCAGGTGTACAATTGAATTGTCTTTCTTCACTATTTCCCCCTACGCTGGTAGTGCCTACACATTCATTTAAATAGAACGTGGTTTGCTCAGATAAACATTGTCCAGATATGGTAAAAGTAGTTAATTTTCCTAACGTAGCCTCTGGGGGAATGACATTATCAACGCTAGGTGAACAATTATCGCTAGGTGGTACTTCCTCGGCGGGTGGCTCAGACGTATCCCCAGGCAAAGTAACAGGTTCAACGGTTTCTTCAACAATTACGGTATCAGCGTAAATCGTTTTACCCATTTCATCCTTGACTTCAATTGTTTTAGTTCCTATTGAACTTGGGGTACAGGTATAAGTTTGTTGTTCGGCGGTATGTCCAGTACGAGTGATGTTGTTACAATCTTGTACGAATAAGGACATACTTTCTGTCAAATTAATACCGTATACTGTAAAAGTCGTTACTTCATTCAATTGAGCTTTGTAAGGAGAAGTTGTCAGCACCAATGACTTGTTAGCTTTATCTCCCATATCTGTGCAAGCCATCATGCCAAATTCAGCAATACAAATCACTTTGGCCATTTCAGCGCGATTGAGTGGACTGTGTGGTTCAAATGTCCCATCTCGGTAGCCATGTGCCATGTTAACTTCTTGTGCTGCGTAGATGTAGGGATAGTACCATTGTTCACTATCGGTCACATCAGAATAAACTTTTTTCGGTGTTTTACCTTGTTCATAACCAACAGCCAGTTGTTTTAAGTGAGGATAAGCCAACACCAATATTTTCATGGCTTCTGCACGAGTAATAGAATCATTGGGACAGAAAAGATTCTTGGTTTGATCGCAACCTTGAATGAGTCCTAATTTTGCAGCGTAATCAACGTAAGGTGCGTACCAATCGTCTTTGCTTACATCAGCAAAAGGATTGTTCGTCAGTGGTTCAGGTGTGTTATCTTTTTCTAATGCTCTGACTAAAGCGGCTATGAATTCAGCGCGGGTTGTTTGGTTGTATGTACCGAATGTTGCAGATTTACCTTCGTTATAGCCTTCAACTATTTCTTCTTTCCAGAGTTTTATAATGGAGCGTGTGTACCAACGGCTTTCACAGACATCTTTGAAGGGGAAACAGCCTGAGTAGATTTCTTGTCCATTGGCATCGTGGATTTCTAGTTGGACGGGTTGCCAAAAGATATCAAAGGTTGTGTTTGTAACTTCGTAAAGATTAAAAGTCACTTCATCCGCAGTCCATGATGCTTGGATAGGCTGTCCATTGAGCGTAATTGAACCTGGTACTATAGCACTTAAATCAGTAATTAAAATATTAATATTACCTAGTAATACATTGGAATCAATAGAAGTATTATCAATAATACTTACAGTAAGCATCTTTGTTTTAACGTAACCTAAACTATCACCAACTTGTACACCTATTTTAATAGTTTGCCCGCTTGAAGATACTGAAGGAGTAAAATTAACTTTATCGTAGTTTGTAGAAGTTGGTTCTTCTTCAAGTAAACCAGATTCTACACACCAAATAAAGAAGGCTCTTCCACCATCATCAATTTTAGCTTCTGCTTCTAATAAGAAGTTTTCCCCTACTTTTATTGAGGTAGGTACATTAAGCTTTTTGAAACTTGGCAAAGTAACGTTTAGTATTGGAATTTGTTGTTCATAATCATTACCAATACACACTCTTGCTTGTACGATTTGTACTTGCAGTAATGGAAGTAACAATGTAAGAACTAAAAGAAATAATTTTTTCATCATTAATTCTCCTCTGAGTCACAAAAGTTATCAAGTTTATTTTTGTAAACATAAGCTCTACATGCAGTTACAGCAACTGCTTCTCTTGTCATTTTTTCCCATGGACCAAATTTCCCTGTTGGAATTCCATTCTTGCTGAAACCTTTCATAATCTCAATACTTTCTGTATTTTTGAGAGCATATAGCTGATGTGTAATAATATGTCATAATATATACATGACTAACCCACTTAAATTTCGCGAAAAAGTATTTGCCACCAAAGACAAGTACAATCTG
>JADGDF010000170.1 GCA_016745055.1 Thiotrichaceae bacterium
CCGTCGTAAGCATTTTGCTCTACGGTTTAACCTTATTGCTGCTATATATAATAAACTAATTATTTAAGCTTGTTAACAACTTATTTCGCAAGAGGTCTATTGACTTTTTCGGTATAAACCGCGCTGTCTTTGAAGTAATAAATATCACCCGCTTGCATATTGGTTAGCCATGCAGCACCCGTTTTAGCATCGGAAAAATCAAATGGGTGTTCAACATCACCGTAACCACCGGGATTATCTGATTCAACAAACAGAATTCGACCTTCACGAATCGTAAATGGGAGTGGGTTGGATTGTTCACCATTGACTATGAGCGTAATATTGCCTAAGCCATCGGCCATTTGATCGTTTAGCCAAAACGTAATGCGTTGATAAAAAGGGGTTGGCCAATGCTCTCCCCAGTTCGCATAATTGGTTTTAGCTTGCAAATCGACTCCGTTAACTGAAACATAACTTTGCCCTTTTGATTGACCAAAGCCATAGCCCCAAATGGTAATCGCCGCCCCTCTATCCGGGTTATTGGCAGGATTCCAACCTGTTTTAGGTGCACTTTCCAGATCAGAAAAAAGAAAAACTGGTGCAGACATAAGACTAGTTGATAGAAAGAAAAGTGTAAACAGTACTATTTTCAACTGTATAATACTGATACACAGATGTCGCGTCGTTTTCATACATTACTCCTTTTTAAATTGAAGCGCTTACCTTCAATGTATAACATTCATCGTATAACATTCATCTCTGTTTGTAAGTGACTCAAGTCACAGAGTATTTTTAGGAATAATATTAGCCAACTTTTCAGGAGAGAGAACTTTGATTTTCATGCGAGATAATTCAATATATCCTTCTTTTTCCAAAAACTTAAGGTGTCTTGAAACCACCTCTCTTGCCGTACCTAACCTTACGGCAATGTCATGATGACTCATGGTTATAATTTGATTGACAGGACAAGAACGAACTAAAAAGCTATTAACCCGATGTTCTAAATCATAAATTGAGACTTCTTCAATAGCAGACATTAAGTCAAAAACACGCTGTGACAAGGAATTTAATAAATAATCGCGTATAGCAGGCTCACTTTCATAAAGTGATTTGAATGTAGGCGTTGGAATAGAAAGTACATTTGCAGTGCCTGTATCTATCGTAACCCATGCAGGATAGACAATTTGTCGTAACACACAGTCAATTGAAAATATACAAATCTCACCTGCATTTAGGCTGTAAATAGGCTTTTCATTCCCATTAGAGTCCATGGTATGCACACGCAGCGTGCCTGACTGGACTAAATAAGCGCCACCAATTTTTTGTCCTTTATGAACAATCACTTCCCCTTGTGTGAAAGTATGTGTACTGGTTCTTTCATCTAATTTAGCCAAAAGGTTATCTGATAATCCATCTAAAAAGGTAAAGGGAGTTGGTTTGTTGAAGTTTTTCATATTAAATATCCTACTTAAAAATGAACAATACGCTTTGCATAAGCATCAAAATGGCTTTCCTTGGTCATTTTTAAGAAAAATTGTTTGTGATACTATCTTATTACCCTTTATTAATTATTAAATGCAAAACTATGCCTGTCAAAAATACTCGACTCCCCCGCAAAGAAATCCGAAAACGTGTTGATGCGTTTGTTAAAGAATGGGAAAGTGAAACGCGCGAACATGCTGAGGCCAAATCATTTTGGGATGCATTTTTTACGGTGTTTGGGGTGGATCGGCGGCGTATTGCCAGTTTTGAACAGCCTGTTAAGAAGTTAGGTGATAAGCAGGGATTTATTGATTTATTTTGGAAAGGCACATTGTTGGTTGAGCATAAATCTTTCAGTAAGGATTTAGAGAAAGCCTATAGTCAGGCGTTGGATTATTTCCCTGGTTTGAAAAATGAAGAGTTGCCGCGTTATGTGTTAGTGTCTGATTTTGCACGTTTTGTATTGCATGATTTGGATAATGAAACCCAGTCAAGTTTTGATTTGATGGATTTGCCGCAGCATTTACAGTTGTTTGATTTTATTTCAGGTCATGAACATCAGCAGTATGAGCATGAAACTTATGAATTGGATCAGGAAGCGGCAGCAATTTTGGGTGAATTGCATGATACTTTGTTAGAGAGTGGATATGGTGGGCATCCTTTGGAGGTGTTTTTAGTTCGGATTTTGTTTTGTTTGTTTGCTGAGGATACGGGGATTTTTGAGCCACATCATTTTGTTGATTATTTGTTGGAACGGACGGCTGAGGATGGGGATGATACCGCGATGCACTTGGGTCAGTTGTTTCAAGTGTTGGATACGCCTGAGGTTAATCGCAATAAGCATTTGTCAGATGAATTGGCAGGATTTCCGTATGTGAATGGGCAGTTGTTTGCGGAGCGGTTAGATTTACCCAGTTTTGATGCGGAGATGCGGGCGCAGTTGGTTAAGTCAGCGGAGTTTGATTGGTCGACGATTTCGCCTGCGATTTTTGGTTCATTGTTTCAGCATATTATGGGTAACAGTCGAGATCGGCGGCGTTTGGGTGCACATTACACATCGGAAAAGCATATTTTACGTTTGATTAATCCGTTGTTTTTGGATAATTTAATTGGGGAATTTGAGAAGTTACAGGGCTTAAAACGAGATAAGCGCAAAAAGTTGGCAGCACTTCAGAAAAAATTATCGAATTTGTATTTTTTTGACCCTGCATGTGGTTGTGGTAATTTTTTGATTGTGACTTATCAGGCGTTGCGGCGATTGGAGTTACAGTTATTGCGTGAGCAGTATGGGAATAAACGTGATTCTCATCTTGAGTTTGAAATTGAGCCGTTAATTCGTTTGGATCATTTTTACGGCATTGAGATTGAAGAATGGCCAATGCGGATTGCAGAGGTTGCCATGTGGTTGACTCAACATCAAATGAACAGAGAGTTTGCCCAGCAATTCGGGCGTGAGCCTGATTTGTTACCGTTGAAAATCTCAGCGCAAATTACCTGTGGCAATGCTTTGCAATTGGATTGGCAGCAGATTGTAAATATTTCAAAATTCAAAAAGATTGAGGCGTTGTATTTGTTGGGGAATCCGCCTTTTATTGGTAAGAATTATCGTTCAATTTCACAAAATACAGATATGGCTCAGTTATTTAAAAATGTGAATAATTATAAAAGTTTAGATTATGTGTGCTGTTGGTTTTATAAGGCGGCACAATTTGTTCAAACCAGTGATTTAATCAAGAAAGTTGCCTTTGTTTCTACCAACTCGATTTCTCAAGGCGAACAAGTTGCACCACTTTGGAAAACTTTATTAAATAAAGGGATTCACATTCATTTTGCTCATCGGACATTTGCATGGGATTCGGAGGCAAAAGGCAAAGCTGCTGTACATGTGGTGATTGTCGGTTTTGGATTGTCTCAAGCTGAAAGGCCGCGTTTATTTGATTATCCCGATATTAAAGCTGAACCTGTTGAAGTTCCTGCAAAAATCATCAGTCCGTATTTGGTTAATGCGCCTGCTGTGATTATTGAAAGTCGTACTAAGCCGTTGAGTGATGTGTTACCTATGGTTTACGGCAATAAACCTGTTGATGGTGGTCATTTATTTTTATCACCTGAAGAAAAAGCCGAATTATTAAAAAAAGAACCTCTTGCAGCACAATGGATTAAACCTGTTTTAGGTTCAGAAGAATTTATTAATAACAAAGAACGTTGGTGTTTATGGTTGGTGGGTATTTCTCCAAAACAATTACGTGCAATGCCTGTGGTGATGGAACGGGTTGAGAAAGTCAAACAATTCCGTTTATCAAGTAGCAAAGTACAAACTCAGCAAAAAGCAGATGAAGCCGCGTATTTTGTAGAAAATCGACACCCTGAAAAAAACTATATCCTTGTGCCTCGGGTTTCTTCTGAACGTCGTGAATATGTACCAATGGGATTTTTTGATGAAAATATAGTAACCACTGATGCCACCCAAATGATTCCCAATGCAACCTTATATGAATTTGGGGTTTTAGAATCCAAGTTGCACACATTGTGGCTTAAAACCGTTGGCGGACGTTTAAAAAGTGATTACCGTTATTCTGCAAAACTAGTTTACAATAATTATCCATTTCCACAACCAACAGAAAAACAAAAACAAGCCATAGAAACCGCTGCACAAGCCGTTTTAGATTGTCGAGAAAAGTACCCAGACAACAGCCTTGCCGACCTTTACGACCCTTTAGCAATGCCAACCGATTTACGCAAAGCCCATCAAAAACTAGACACAGCCGTTGAAAAATCCTATCGAAAAGAACCTTTCAGCAGTGACAATGTCCGAATTAGCTTTTTATTCCAGCGTTACTTAACACTCACTAATCCAGAAATGGTGCAAGCATACTTAGATTTATCAGAAAATGAAGCATAACAAATAAACGAGATTAAAAGCCTTCAACTTTTGGCTGAAACCCATTAAATGCTTTGATTATCCTAGCTTAGATGGATATATTCTGTTTCAGACATGGAATTCTCTAAATTGATTGCGTTTTTGGTTTTGACCCAAGAAGAAAAAAGTTACCCTCTTCTGATGGCGGAATAGTCAATAAGTTAAAATTTTTTTGCAAATTCTGTGGACTTTTTGGATGTCAAAGATACACATACAAATTGCTACAATCATCTACATGGAAGATAGGTTATGAGAAATATAAAAACAGAAATAAGCAGTTATCGCGGTATTAAGTTACAAAAAACTAGCTGTTGACGCTCCTTCTGGATGAATACCTTACCTTCTTTGAAATTGATAGATGCTGTGGTTTTTATCCCTGTGTCTATAAAAAAGCTAAATACTTCATATCATTGTGATTCACTCTTTTCCAATAAATCAATTTAGCCTTCTTCATAGATATTTGCGAGAGCAGGTTTGTAACCTGTATGGAGATCATTTCAAAAATTACCTTGAAGTAACTAATAATTTTTCCAACCTAAGATCAAGAGAATAATGAGGTGCTATACTTAAAACCATTATATGTAACTGAACTTTAGGATTTTCAATGAAAAAACGTTTTTTAAAATGGATATTAGCAAGTATTTTGCTTTTGAGTAGTAGTACGAGTTGGGCTTATTGGTCTAGCTTCGAAAGGCTTGAATGGGGCAGTCGAAATACGGATACATTTTACTGCCTTGACATTTTTGACCAGGATTGGCAGATATTAAAACAAGCGGTGGCTTGTGGTCAAGGATTGCACGAGTACTCTCCTCGCGATTTAACCCTCTCCACAGGTAAATATCATTGGAAGGTTTGGTCTCCTTCTATTTCAGCGACTTATCATGAACAACAGTTGGGATTTGAAGGTGAATTTGATGTGCCCAACTCTTATTCTGATAAAAAACGCATTATTTGGCCAAAGCGTAACGACGATAGTTTTTACTGTTTGGATATTTTTAAGACAGCTCCTATTGAATTGTACCAACAAGCAGTAGTTTGTGGGGAAAATCTACATAGCTACAGCACTGAAAGACTGAATTTGCCACCAGATGGGTACCTCTCAAAAGTTTGGTCTCCTTCAGTAAAAGATTATCTTAAACTTGGTATTGGTGAATTTTCCAAGGAATTTGAAGTGTACGAGTCAGTATCTCAACCTATTTCAACCTATCATGAATTAAAGTGGAGTTATCGAGGGGATGATGAATTTTATTGTTTAGATATTTTTGATAAAGATTGGCGTTTATTACATCAAGCAGTCGCATGTGGAGAAGGATTACACCAATTTTCACCTCGCAACTTAAATTTAGCACCAGGTGAATATCATTGGAAAGTGTGGTCTCCGAGTGTTGCTAATTATCATGAAGCGCAACCAGGGTTAGAAGGCGATTTTACTGCAGGAGAATGTGGTTTACCCTATCGTTCTGATGAATATTGGGTCCAATGGGGTTGCCGTAATCAAGATTTGTTGTACTGCATTGATATTTATGATGAAGATGGACAGCCAATTGCCAAACCATATCACTGTGCAGAGTATTTACACCAATTTTCACCTCGGGCATTAGATAATTTAGGTATTTCTGAACCAGAAAAATACCGTTGGAAAGTCTGGTCTCCAAGTGTAACTAATTATGATGATCCACAGCCTGAATTTGAAGGTGAATTTTATTTTGAGCCTCCCAAGCCCATCACACCAGCCATGAATGTCAGTTGGGAAGTGCTCCGAGCACATGAAATATCTTCCTTGCATATTGATGATGAAGGTATTTTATGGTTAGGTACTACAGGAGGTTTAGAAAAATGGCAATTGGCACCAACTCAGCAATTATTAGCGAGTTGGCACCGAACCAGTAATGGCTTTCCTGCCAATCAAATCAACGCAATTGCGCCAGGAGCTAATAACAGTTTATGGCTAGCGACAGATCAAGGATTAGTTAATTTTCGTGAAGGGACAGTATTCAAACATTTCACTTCAGATAATAGTCTCTTACCAACACAAAATGTACGTACTGTAGAAGCCGATGGTAAAGGCGGTATATGGGTTGGTTTAACTCAACCTCCGCACTTAATACACTTTGATGGTTTTAATCATTGGCGAACCATTGAAATACCAAAAGCTATATCGGATAAGTACCCTTTTACAAACTTAATGGCTTTAACCAGTGATCCGCAAAGAGGACTTTGGATTGGACTGAAAGCAATAGAATCTTGCTACAGAGGAAGTTGTTTATCTAAACAAGAAGGGGGAATCGTGCATTATGATGGCCAGGGTACTTGGTATATATTGAATCACGTTCATGAAAATACACCGAAATATTCTGGACGTTTAGTTACTGATGAGCAAGGAAAATTATGGACGACAAATCTAGGTCCACAACTAGTTTATTTTGATGGTCAAAATTGGCAAGAAATATCTTTTGCAGCTCTCATGGACCAAAATCAAGTATCAGAACAACCTTTTTTTGTACAATTATTAGCGGGCAATAAACAAGGTCTATGGATTAGTTGGGCTACTCGTGTTAACTATTATAAACCTAATTTAACACTGCAAGCTCGCCAAATATCCAAATATAATGAAGAAAATCAATGGGATACATTCGAATTAGAAAATCCATTTAATAACTCACTCTTCGATATAGTTGGTTTAGGTGATAGACTATGGTTCCACAGTTCGAACTATAATTTGACTTACTTTGATGGTGGAACTTGGCAATTTTTTATCCCGAGCCTCCTTTCTTCTTCTCTTAATGCCTTTTTTCAATCTACAGTTGACCTAAGTACAGGTAGATTGTGGATGATTAGAAGGAATTTATCTTTCCATACAGATAAAAATTTTTTGGTTCGCCAAACAGGTAAAGGCAATTGGCAAACTTTACCCTATGTTATTAAACAGGCTTCGCCTTCAGAAACTAGACTTGAACAAATTTTATCGGCCAATGATGGACGTGGCCTTTGGGTTGTTGTGAACGGGCAACTGATTTATATTGATGGGCACGGTAATTCTCAAATTATTCCAACACCTAACAATCAATCTGCCAATGTTTTTAAATTTGCCAATGATAAAAAAGGTGGATTATGGATGGCAGGGGAGAGAAAGCTCTCTTATTTTCACTTCAATGAGCCTATTCAAGAATATTCATTGAATCGCTTACCTCAAGAAGATGTTAATTATCTATTTCATGATGGCCAAAAGTTATGGATAGGTATGTGGACGACCTTAGCAAGTTTTGATGGTCAACACTGGCAAATGTTTAATATCAAATCAATTCTAGAAGACAAAGGCTATGAGTTTGACATTCATGGTTACTCCGCTGAGGTAGGGGAAGTTGCAGGTATTCAGACGATTGTATCAGACAATGCAGGTGGCGTTTGGCTAGGTATTGACAATTTGTATGGCATACTACATTTTGATGGCCAAGAAACGTGGTGGTATTTTAATGATAATCAAAAGTTGCCTATGGGAGATCAGTCAAAAGTAATTCAGTTATATAATGATAATGATGGTCAATTGTGGGCAACAACCAACATAGGTGTTATACGCCTGCGTTTTGAGTAGTTATCATCTTCTTTTTATCCCACGCATCATGCATGGGAATGTTTTTAATCTGCATTGGTTAAAGGATTCCAAACGAGGAAAATTTTAGTTAATGCTACCTCAGTGCAATGTGAAATTGTATAGAGTGGAATTTTTAAGAGTTAATAGCGGTCCTTTTTAACACAAGACGAGAATATTTAGAACCTGTTTAAAGTTTTTGATTAGCTCTTAGGGTTGTTAGATAATAATGTAATGAGAAAAATACACCCTAGCGATCTAAGTGGCAAACAGTTTGAACAAATTCAGCCTTTTGTGGAAAGTGCCCGCAAACGCACCAGTCCATGGACAGTAGACCTCTATAAAATCTTCTGTGCAATATTATATATACTCAAGAGCGGTTGTCAGTGGAGAATGCTTCGAGAAAGTCCTAAA
>JADGDF010000171.1 GCA_016745055.1 Thiotrichaceae bacterium
ATTGATTTATATGATGAAATAATTGGAGTATGTGCCGGACTATGGAACTTTTATCTAGCTAATTGATTGATTTTTAACGGGATACAACTCTAATATGGACCACTCGCCTATGGCTAGGTTGTGTGGCTTTTCTTGAAGAATGAAACAGGGTTCATAAATAAAACATCACCAGAATTGGCATGACAAGCAACGACTTCTAAGTTTTCAACAATATCCAATAGCGCTTTTGAATTCACCCTTCCATAAAAGTGGCTACCTGGGATAACTCGCAAAACACCACTTTCAGTATTTGCAACATCAAGATGAACTCTCAACGTCAAGATATTTGCCAGATACATTTCAGGAGCTTCAACATGAACAATTCCTTGTTTCACACTCCATGGCCCAAAACCTGGTATATCCTGTTTTTCCTTAACCGCAATGGAAGTATCCTGATGCCATGCTACGTTCCAATTTGCTTTTGGTAATTTATCAAAAAACACAGATCGAACCAGTTTTGCTGATTCTCCCAATATTTCTCCGGTGTCTCACAAAGTTTTCGGGACGCTCACAGGACGTCCGTCCTATCCCTTAGAGCCACTCATGTCAGCGAGACGTTGATTGCCCCGATCTATCCAGTCTTCATACGGGCGATTCTGCCCTCCGTCGCTGCGAGGCATGGAAGCCGAGTAGTCCGCGACTAGGTGTGCGCACAAAAATGGTATAAAACAGAACGTAAGGGCGATAGTCCTTGCCTGCGTTTTTTGCTATTTTTGAGCATCACCCCAGCGTCAAGTCATGGTGGAGTAGGTTAACGGAGTGCGTAGTGCAACGGAGTACGCAGTTGCCGTATTGAGACCGGACGTGTCGGGGCAACTCACTAGCGTCTCGCTGATGTGAGTCGCTCTTAGGGATAGGGCGTCCCGTGAGCGTCACGAAAACTCTGCGAGACACCGGCATCCGAGTCCTCCATGTCTCGCAGCGTATGTTAATCATGTAGTATTAACGTTGCAAAAATTGACAATAAGGACATTTTGAAGCTAAACAGACAATGTTGGATCAACGCTATGTCCCAATGCTAGTTTTTGTAATCCCACTTGCTGCTAGTAACCCATGCCTATTTTTGTAAATAAGGTTGAACAAGCTCACAAATCTTATCAGAATCAATATTTTGGGCTAATTGAATAATTTTATTTGCAAATGGTTTAAGCTGCTCACAGGTTTGTGAAAGATTTTTTGCATAATCCATACAACCATAAATATCTCCTTGCATACCTAAATCTAATAATATTTCTGCTTGTTCCAAACTTAAGGGGTAGGTTTCATCTTCTGAAAATTCAGAAGGATTACTTTCTGTCTCTACTCGATTATCAACAACATTTTTACCATCTTCTTCATGGTCTAAATTATATTTCCAGACAATATCAAGATGAACACCTAATAATTGAATTAGTTCTTCTGCGCGAATGGGTTTAGGTACAAAATCATTGCAACCAACTTCGGTACTCTTTTCTTGAGCATATTCAAATACGCTGGCAGAAGCTGTAATAATAGGTAGCTCCTTCAGTGGTGTTATATTTCTAACCTGGCGAGTAAATTCAAAACCATCCATCACGGGCATCACTAAATCAGTGATAACTAAATCAGGTGGGGCTTCATAAACAAGTTTGTTGAGTCCTTCCTGACCATTATTAGCTTCAATAACTTCAAAACCTAAAGGAGAAAGTAAATTCATCAGTACAGAACGGTTTTCCCACTTATCGTCAACTACTAAAATTCTTCTTTTTTTACCTTCGTAACCAATAACCAGGGGTTGTTGCTCTTGAGTATTCATAACTTTTAGACCCTTAACTTCTGGTAAGGCCAAAATAATCTCAAAAGTACTTCCTTTACCAAGATGACTTTTAACTTTCAATTCGCCACCCATTAAATTAACCAATTTTTGGGTAATAGCTAAACCTAATCCTGCACCTTCTGCATGGTGACGCCAATCTCCTACTTGATGGAAAGGCTGAAATATGGCATCAATATACTCTTCTGCAATGCCTTCGCCTGTATCTTCGATTTGAAAGTGTATTTTGCCTGTGTCATAACTTACTTTGAAGGTTACACCGCCTCGCTTGGTAAATTTAATGGCATTGGCTAATAGATTAATTAATATTTGCCGTAATCTTTTATCATCCGCATGAAGTCCTGTTGGTAAAATAGATAATGGCTCATAAATAAACGCAATACCTTTTTGTTGAGCTCGCATTTTAAATAAATCAACCACGTTTTTGAGAAAAACTGTGAAATTAAACTCGACAGGATGAATTTCTGTGCGATCGGCTTCTGCTTTGGTTATATCCAAAATATCGTTGATCAGTGTCAATAAATATTCACTGCTTCGTTGAATGATTTGAATACCTTCTAATTGTTTGGTTGTGAGAGAGGGATCGCGATTAAAGATTTGGGTATATCCTAAAATTGCATTTAAGGGCGTACGTAATTCATGGCTCATATTGGCTAAAAATTGGCTTTTAGCTCGACTAGCACTATCAGCTTGATGGTAAGCATTTTCTGCTTCTTCTTTTGTTTTTCTCAAGTCAACTTCAATTTTTTTACGCTCGCTAATTTCATCTTGAAGTTCAATCGTTCTTTTTTTGACTTCCCTTTTTAGAGAAAAAGACCAAATGGAAATAATTGACAGCAAAATCAGAAAAACGATAGCAACAGAAAAGACTATTTCTAAAACAATACGCCAGGAAACCCCCTTGGGTTCCAATGCACCAAACCATTTTTCGTAAATTTTGTCATATTCTCCATTAGCTTTAATAATATTTAAGCCATCGTTCAGCAAAGTCTGTAGTCTGACATCACCTTCTTTAACGGCAAAACAGAATGCACGCGTATAATCCTCAACGGGTGGCCCATAAGCTTGTATATTGTCTAACTTTAAATCTTGAGTGATCAGTAATCCCATCAATTTTGGCATTAACACATAATCATATTTTCCTTCAGACAACATTTTCATACCATCGGGGTTGGTATCCGCCAAAATAATATTTTCTTCAGGAATACCAATGCTCGTGACGTAATCATTAGCATTATCAGCGCGTAACACAATAACTTTTTTATCTTTCAAATCTGCGAGTGACTTAAAATCTCCGAATTTATCAGCTTCACCTTTTCTAATAAAAATTGAGTCATAAACAATCGTATGAGGTTTAGTAAAATCCATTTTTTCATCACGCTCTTTGGAATAACCCACAAGCGGTAAAATATCAATTTCTCTATCTTCAAGCGCTGTACGCACTTCACTCCAAGGCCCAACACGAAAGTGAATATCTAATTCCATCGCTTCTGTAGCTGCTTTAATTAGGTCTACACTATAACCATCTGCTTTGCCCTTTGGCGTAACAAGTGCAAAAGGTGGGTAGTCCAGCTCACTGCCAACGGTCAATCGTCTTTCTACAGATGAAAAACTTTCGGCCGTGGAAGCATCGGGGTGCATGGGAGTTTTACTGTCTAAAATACTCTGTTCTGCGTTAACCGTTAAAACAGGTAAAAGTAACAGTAAATAACTCATTAATTTTTTTGCCACTTCTCCGCACCTCTTAACGTAGAAAATTGGTTATTATTCAAGCTAAGTTTACAATAGAGAGTTATATAAATTAAAGTATTGATATGAAAAAATCATCAAAAAGACATAGAGATGGTATAAATATGGGTGTTTTTTTACCCTTAATAATATATTTTACTATCTGGCATAGTGTTGAAATAGGAAATGCGAAAATTAATTTTTCAGAATGGTTTATATTAGACCTCTTGCGAAGTAAGATATTGTGTAAAATGGGGAAAGAAGTTACAGTTGTTTCGGGAAATCGCTTCACTCATTCCTGAAACAACCTAAATTACTGATTGTGACCCTATTTTTCGCGAATCAGTAGGTGGTATACCTGTAGAGAATAATTTATTATTTAGAGGTGATAAAATGGAAGGACTAAAACTTAGATGGATAAAACCAAAATTACTGTTAGTTTAGTATTATAAACAAGGGTGAACTTTTCAGCGTTCAAAGATGCTCAAAACTTTGAATATAAAGTTGAAATTCGTCTTATTCAACAAAATGTAGTGTATGGATTAGATTGATCAACTTTCATTGAGGATGTTGTGTTGGATTCATCTTTTATCCAATCTTTTGCTATCTTTTTATCTACATCATGATAAATTAATACTCAATATTACCAAATAACCTCTATAAAAATAATATTATTGTAAAGGTAAGTAGAAATCACTTATTTTTAGCTTTGGCTTTCATTTTTTCCATTGCCTCTTTAATCACTGATTTTTTTCCTTCAGAAGGTGTGGCTATTTTTTCCCGATGCCTTGCTGCTTTTTCTGCTTTTTCTCTTTCTAAACGAAATTTTTTGAATTCATGGCGTTGCCGTGCAATATCTGATTTTTGTTTTTCTGTTTGCTGCGCCCGAATCTCTGCTTTAGCGTATCGATAGTAACTAATTAATGGGATATGGCTTGGGCAAACATATGAACAACAACCACACTCAATACAGTCGAATAAAGCATAATCTTGAACTTTTTCAAAATCTTTGGCTTTTACATACCAATAAAGTTGTTGCGGCAATAAATTAATTGGACAAGCACTTGCGCAAGCACCACAGCGAATACAAGGCATTACAGGGTTGGATTGAGATGCTTCTTGATTAGTTAATGAAAGCAAGCAGTTTGTGGTTTTAACCACAGGCATTTCATCTGTTGGTAATGATAAACCCATCATGGTGCCTCCCATGATAAGTTTAGTTGCACTTGATGTTTTGCCACACTGTTCAATCAAGGCATTCATCGGTGTACCGAGTAAAACTTCCAAGTTACTCGGTGTTTTTATCCCATCTCCCGTAATGGTGACGACCCGTGAAATTAGTGGTTTACCTTGCGTAACAGCTCGATAGACAGCCCGTGTGGTTTCAATATTGTGAACAATAATACCTTTATCGGCGGGTAATTGCCCACGCCCAATTTCCTTATTAGTCAATACCTTGATAAGTTGTCTTTCTCCACCAGTTGGATATAAGGTAGGTACTTTGATAACCTCAATATTTTGTCCTCGTGCAGCTTGCAATAAGGCATCATAAGCTTGTGGTTTATTGTCTTCAACGCCGATGAAACACTGTTTAATATCTCCTAAAATATGTCTCAATATCTGTGCGCCCGCAATAATATCTTGGGGATATTCACGCATTAAGCGATCGTCACAGGTAATATAAGGCTCACATTCAGCCCCATTGATAATAAGAATTTCAATATCGCCAGGACGGAGCTTAATGTGAGAAGGAAATCCTGCGCCTCCTAAACCCACAATACCCGCTTTAGCAACATAACCTCGGACGACTTCAGAAGATAAGGTTTCGTAATTAGTAATTGGCTGTAAATCTATCCATCGATCCTCACCATCAGTTTCAATTATGATGCAAGAGGCTTTGAGACCAGAAGGATGCGGTACATGGTGTGTTTCAATTGATACCACAGTGCCTGAGGAAGAAGCATGAATGGGCGCACTCATCAACATACTACAATCTTGCATACGACATTCAGCAATGATTTGTCCTTTGAGTACCTTATCACCAACTTTAACGACCGGTTTTGTTGGTTCTCCAATATGTTGTTGTAGTGGCAGAATAAGGTATTGTGGAATATGTGCAGGCGCAATCGGTACGTCACACGAAAGTTCTTTGTATCCATTTAAATGGACACCACCATGAAATTGCCAAAGCTTCATCATATTTTCAAGTTCATCAGGAGTTGAACATTGTTAATGGGGACACAAAGTTCAACTTTCAAATTTGAGGTTTATGCTTATTATTCAACAAAATTTTTATAAAATTATTGATGCTTAAAAGGTTCAACCAACTCACAAATTGCATCCGTTTCAAATTCTTCTGCAAGTTGACGGATTCTATTTGCCAGTGGCAATAATTGCTGATCAGCGTGTGCCAAAATACTAGCTTGCTCTATTAATTCTTGATAATCACCACACATGCCTAAATCAAATAAAATATCTATTTGAGTTTGAGAAAGCAAGCTTAATAAATGGGTAAAATCTATTGTTGCGGGCATATTTTCTTTAGATGCTTTCACTTCCTGATAAATGCTAATTGTATCTAATGTACCCATTTTTGTTTGAACAAAGCCAATTAAAGGGAAACTAATGAGAAAACAACTTCCTTTACCAAGCTGACTGCTAGCTTGTAATTCTCCCCCTATTAATGTTGCCACCTTTTTGGCCAAGGATAAACCTAAACCTGCCCCTGCTGTTTTTTCTTCCCAGGGCTGCACTTGTTCAAAGGGCAAAAATATTTTTTCTAAATTTTCGGCTGAAATACCAATCCCTGTATCTAACACTTTAAAATTTAACTTTTTATCCTGAATATAAGCTTTAAAAGTCACACTACCTTGTCGCGTAAATTTAATGGCATTACTGAGTAAATTCGTTAAAACTTGTCTTAATATGCGGGCATCTGTATGAACATATGCAGGTAAGTTTTCTTCTAAATCACAATCAAAACGTAGATTATGATGTTCAGCCTGCATTTGAAATACAGTAATAATGGATGTTAAGAAGCTTGTCAGATTAATTTCTGATTTATTGGTGATACTTTGACCCATATTGGTTTTGGAAATATCCAAAATATCGTTTACCAAATTAAGTAAATGCTTACCGCTATGTTTTATAATTTGCACACCATCCATTTGAATAGGCTCAAGATTATTACTTTTTTCAAGAAATTGAGCATAACCTAAAATACCGTTGAGAGGCGTTAAAAACTCATGGCTCATATTCGCTAAAAATGTTGTTTTTGCTTGATTAGCAATTTCGGCTTGCTGTCTCGCTTGCTCAGCTTCTTGACGGGCTTTTTCTGCAATGGAAAGCATATCTAAGGTTTTTTGATTAGCTTCTTTTAAATTAAGATAAAGTTGTAAATTTTCCAAGGCTGTTGCGCACTGGTTTGCCATTATGTAGACAAGATTTAAATCAGCTTGTGCTAGGTATTTTGCATCTTCTAAATAAATAAAACCTATCGTTTTTTGTTTTATTTTCAAGGGAATAAGCAATATACTTGAGGGAAGTAATGCGCGGGTTTGTTCATTCAATAAACTATCAGAGCAAAGTTGAATGATTTTATCAATGGCAGGATTATCATTTATTTGCTCAAAACGACCTGTGCCTGCATGCACAGTAATTTGATTATTATCTGCTGTTGCTACCAAGCCAGTGTCTACCGTGGTAATTAAACTATTTTCTCCAAGGTTACACAACCCAATCATTTGGATGAGGATACCATTAAAAAATTGGTTCAGAGATTGTGCATGATGAAATTCGGGCACTGCTTCGAGAATTTTTTTGAGTCCTTTTCGATTGACATCAAGTCTAGAAAGATCACGATAAGATTTTAATGCGGTGCGGATAGTAGTAAATAATTTACTTACATTTAACTCAGTTTTATTTTTGTAATCATCAATATCATAGCGTTCAATCACTTCTTGTTCAGGTGCCATCCCAGGTTGACCTGTACGAATAATAACGCGAACCAACATTTGTTGAAGTTCATTACGAATAAAATCAACAAGTTGTAATCCTGCATCTTCAGTTTCCATGACAACATCAACCAATGCAATTGCAATGTCTTGTTCTGTTGTTAAAATTTGTCGTGCTTCTTTTGCAGACATTGCTTTAAGTATTTTTACAGGCTTATCCGCAAAAACAAAGTCTTTAAGTGCTAGCACAGTCATTGTATGAATATCAACTTCATCATCAACAACCAATATTTTCCACGGAGGTAGCATGTCCTTAGATTGCTCTTTGACTGTTTTGACTTCAACAATGTTACCATCCACTTGTTTTCTTAAGAGTTTCATATAGTTATGTTATAGTCTTCCAGTACTTTCATGATGCGCACAGAATATCCCTGTTCCTTAAAGCAATTTAGTTTTCAGCAAGACTGTTTTGTTGGTTGCTCAACCCATCCAGCAAGACACTTTCTACATCACCTGTCATCATAACTTGATACTGGTTTTGTACTTTCATGTTTCGCAGCGTTGATTTAGATGGCAAATGTTGTCATGACATAATTTTTTAGTCAAGTTTAAGACGTGAATTTGGTGTGATTAAAAGTGCATGGATGGTATAAACTATTGGCAAACAACTTTCGCTTCTCCATGTCTCGCAGCGTTAGATTTGAGGCTTGCTTTTTTTAATTTATTTGTAATAGAATAGAGTTGTATCACGGAATTTAAGATGGTATTTTGCGAAAAGGAGGATATAAGAAAGAACAAGTTTTGTAAACTTAGGAGAACGA
>JADGDF010000172.1 GCA_016745055.1 Thiotrichaceae bacterium
CGCCATCAATTTGATTCACTTATCGAAACAATAGATTTTATTTTTTCAAAACAAAGTTATTTTTAAGGGTATGAATGAATAGGAATATTACTATACCACTTAGGAAGGATTACCTTGATTTTTTTTAAAAAAAGTCTATATTTAATGTAGCTACTAGCACTCTCAACTTTAGAGTGCTAATATTAGGTTTTAATAAGGAGACAAATACTATGTCACAGGTTTTAGCGTTGAATTCACAACTGTCAGCATTAGATCAAAGTGTCGAAGCTTATGCGCAGTCAGTAAAACTTATTCCAGTATTAACAACTGATGAAGAAAAGGCATTGGCAGAACGCTATCACCAAGAAGGTGATTTAGAAGCAGCAAGAAAGCTCGTTATTTCTCATTTGCGTTTTGTGCTTTACATTGCTCATGGATACCGTGGATACGGTCTACCATTAGCGGATTTGATTCAAGAAGGTAATATTGGTTTAATGAAAGCAGTTAAGCGTTTTGATCCCAATGTTGGAGTGCGCTTAGTTTCATTTGCTGTTCATTGGATACGCGCAGAAATTCACGAATTTATTTTACGCAACTGGCGTATTGTTAAAGTTGTCACCACGAAAGCGCAACGCAAGTTATTTTTTAACCTACGCAGCATGAAAAAGCGTTTAGGTTGGTTATCTTATGAAGAAGTAGAAACCGTCGCTAGAGATTTGGGTGTAAGCAGTAAAGATGTGCTCGAAATGGAAAAACGTCTCAGTAGTACTGATGTTGCTTTTGATGCGCCTAATGATGCAAGTGATGAAGATGAAGCTTTTACCCCAGCAGCTTACTTACAAGACTGTCGTTACGATCCTGCACAGATTGTAGAAAAGGAAGAGTGGGAAGCACATGGTCACCAACAATTGGGTAATGCATTCCAACTTTTAGACGTTCGGAGCCAAGACATTATTCAAAAACGTTGGTTAAATGAAGAAAAAGCGACTTTACAAGAACTAGCTGCAAAATATCAGGTATCTGCAGAACGCATCCGCCAAATTGAAAGTGATGCAATAAAGAAACTCAAGAAAAAAATTAAAATCTAGTTTACGACTCAAATATTCAACGCTTTTATCATTAACAAGGATGTTGTCATCGTGGTGCTGCTTTGGTAGTACTACGATTTCACAAGCCCAGCTTTCATGTTTTTTTCTTCATCATTAAGTACGCTTAGTTATGCTCTGTTGACATTCAGTTAGCGTGTGATATTTAGCGCGATTATTACCCTCGCATGATTTCAACAGCTCAAATTGAATATATGCTAGAACGCATGTATTCAGAACATAAATTAACCATTGATATTGAGCAACAACGTTTACGATTTACTTTATTTGAATGGCAACAGCAAGCAGTTGGATTCACTGGATGTGAAATTCAAGCAGCGCATTTATTTTTAGATAAAATTTATTTGCAGGTAGCTTACCATGGTCAAGGTTTTGGTCAACAAATGTTGCACTATGTTGAGCAATTAGGAAGAGAACAGGATTTAATCAGTATTTCATTAAGAGTTAATAAGCATAACATTCAAGCTATTCGAGCTTATGAACGAGCAGGTTTTGCAAACATAAAAAGCCTTTGTACTGATATTGGGCAAGGTTTTGTTATGGACGATTATGTCATGCAAAAAAGTTTAATTTAATGATGTAGCTGTGTTTGTGGCTGGGGTGGGTTTGCAGATTGAGCAATTGTCCTGCGTTGGCTTTGGAAATCAGTACCTTGTTGGTCGAATAATGGTTTAGAGGTGATAATGGCATACACCGCTTGCGTCACCCATTCGGGGTTGATGACGTTGGTTTCGTCCAAAGAGTCTTCATTTTTTGTTCTAAGAACCTGTTTAAAGTTTTTTTAGAATGATAGCCAAAAAAGCTAGCATAACGAACTGTAAGCTAGAATTGAGGTTTCTTTCGCAGTTTTTCCAAAGTCTTCGACACTTATCTAACCAAGCAAAAGACCTTTCAACAATCCATCGCTTGGGCAAAACTTTAAAGGTGTGCAGTTCACTACGTTTGACGACTTCCACTGTTGCTTGGAGTTTATGTTTTACTTCTTTGGCAAAAAGGGCTTCGGTATATCCACCATCTACTAACACTTTTTCTACACCAGACAATTTGCAACGTTCAAAAGCTTCCAAAGCTCCCTTCCTATCTGTCACATTAGCCGTTGTTACTTCAATAGCGTGTGGAAAATCTTGTGTATCTACAGCTATATGCCGCTTGATACCAGGTACTTTCTTGCCTGCGTCATCACCTTTTTTCTCAGCATAATCAACGTTCTTTACACTCAACTATCAACATACTTGGAGTGGCATTGCGTCCAAGGCTCTTTCGGACCACGCCAACTTGTTTTTTTTAAGAGTTGTTCCAGTAAACTTGGTTTTTCTTCATCATTAGTTTTACTCCAAATCCTCCAGTAGTAATACACCAGTTGCCATTTAGGAAAACCTTTTGGTAGCATTCTCCACTGATAACCACTTTTGAGTACATACAATACTGCACAAAAGATTTCATAAAGCTCCACTTTCCTTGGACTAGTGCGTTTGCGAGCGCTTTCTAGAAGGGGTTGGATTTGTTCAAATTGCTTGCCACTTAGGTCGCTTGGGTATGTTTTTCTCATTATTCCATTATCTGATAGACTTTTGACTTTTTCAATGACTTTAAACAGGTTCTGAGGTTTGTTTAAAGGCTAACCAGTTTTGTGGCCATTTGGTTTTGAGGATTTCGATTTCGGTGGTGGCTTCTTGAATGGCGTGTTTGAGTGCTTGAATGCCTGTTTTTTCTAAACAGGAAATTTTATGAAAATCAACGAGAAAGGGGTATTTGTCTTTTAAAAATTTGCGGTTAACATCAAATCCAGGATGTTGCTCCATTTTATTCAACACGACGAGGGTGGGAGATTTGTCTCCGAGTAGTTCAATGTGTTGCAACCAGTATTCGGCTTTTTCATCTTTGCGACCATCTAATACCAGCACGTATAAGATGCGTTTGGAAAGGAAGAGTTGATGGGTGGCGTGCATGGTTTCTTGGCCACCAAAATCCCATAAGTGGGCTGTGACATCGGATAATGTTTGAGTGGAAAATGCCCAGTCTCGAATTAGAATGCCGTGGGTTTGGGATTCGTGGGGATTAAATTGTTCTTCAAAGAGTTGTTTGACTAAAGACGTTTTGCCTGCTGCGCCGTCCCCACCAAGATGATTTTGAGTTCTCTCATGGTGTGGGGATTATCTCCCAAGGCATCGAAGTAGTCTCTGATTGATTTAATGCCTTCCATTGCTATTTCGTTGGGAGGCATTTTGAGGGGGTTACTAGATATAAAAAGTTGGCATGATTCTTGGAATTGGCCTATCTCTGCAGGCAACTCGCTTAATTTATTTGAATTTAGCCACAATCGCTGCGAGGCATGGAAGCCGAGTAGTCCGCGACTAGGTGTGCGCTCAAAAATGGTATAAAACAGAACGTAAGGGCGATAGTCCTTGCCTGCGTTTTTTGCTATTTTTGAGCATCACCCCAGCGTCAAGTCATGGTGGAGTAGGTTAACGGAGTGCGTAGTGCAACGGAGTACGCAGTTGCCGTATTGAGACCGGACGTGTCGGGGCAACTCACTAGCGTCTCGCTGACGTGAGTCGCTCTTAGGGATAGGACGTTCCGTGAGCGGCACGAAATCTCTGCGTGACACCGGTCTGCAAGTTTTGCAGTTGAACTATTTCTGCTGGCAACTCGCTCAATTTACATTCATATAAACTCAAACCAATAATTTGTTGTTGGTAATTGAGTTGATAACTAACTGAATTCCATTCAATTTTATTAAGTCTTTCTAATTTCCGACCAATACGTTTTTCAAGTTGGGCAATAATTTCTAAATCAGTGAGCACAGGGTGGTTCCTTTTTGGGTTGTTGTTTTGCACATTATTTATCTGATGAGCTTGCACCCAGAGAAATAGAAACACAGACGATACTCACTGATGTTATACACCTTACCAGGCCAGATACTCACCCACTTAGGAATAAGAATTAAATAACTTCCATAAGTTTTCAATCAGACCTGGCAGGTTTTAAAAACCTGCCAGGTCTTGTTTCTAATTTTATTTAGTTCCCGTTCCTTATTCAAAAAAAGCTTGCTGATAAATTTCCTCTAACGCAGTTGCCTGTAATTTGCCATTCATTAAAGGCGAATTTAACATGGTTTCTCGCAAAGTTGCCCGTAAATGCTGGAGATAAGCCCAATTGGTAGATAGTTTTACACAGAATTTTAAATAGCTCTCAATATCGTAGGTTATCCACTCTGATAACTTCAACGTTGACAAAATACTCAAACCAGCCCTTGAAACATGCGTTTCACCCGCTAAAGTCACTACGGGTACGCCCATCCATAAGGCTTGACAAGTCGTCGTAGCACCATTGTAAGGAAAAGTATCTAGGGCGACATCAATTTGTCGATAAGCGGCCAGCGTTTCTTCGGTTGAAGGTAAATACCCTAAAATCAACCTATCTGGCGTGATACCACATTTTATGAACTTGTTTTTAAACTGTTGTTGGATGATTTTATCCTTTAACGTTTTAGTTTTTACCACTAATTTTGCTTCTGGCATGGCTTGTAACAATTTGATCCACAACGCAATCATGTTAGCATTGATTTTGGCAAAATTATTAAAGCAACCAAAGGTTAAATGGCCTTTGGTTAAAGCGGGTAATGCATTGATTTGTGGTGTTTCAACAATGGGGTGGTAACTGTAATAACTGTGTGGCAAACGGATTGGTTTTTCTGAATGAAATTGGTCAAATTCAGGCGGATCAAAATAGTTATCTGTAATGTGATAATCAATGGCGGTTAAACCGGTAGTATTCGGATAACCCAAAAAAGTCATTTGCACAGGGGCAGGTTTTTGGGCAAAAACTCGTAAACGATTGTCTGCCATGTGACCTGATAAATCGACTAAAATATCAATCTGATCGGCACGAATTCTGTCAGCTAATGCTTCATCTGATAATTCAAAACAAGTTATCCACTGGTCCATGTACTGCTTAAGATGTTGGGTGAGACTATCTTCTTGCAACCAGGTGTAATAACAAATAATTTCAAATTTTGAATGGTCGTGATTGGCCAAAATTGGTTGAATCAAATAAGCAACGGAATGATAGCGTAAATCTGGTGATAGGTAACCAATACGTAATTTTCGGTTGGCGTTGGTATCTTTAATGGGTGACTGCGTTACCAAAGCATGTTGTTGATTAAATGTCTGGTGTTCTGCAAATATTGCCGCACGATCATAATTTGGCATGTAATTGAGTGCATACAACACATTGCTGTGAATTTGGGCATTTTGAGGGGCTAATTTCAGCGCTTGCTGATGTGCTTCAATCGCTTGTTCAAATTCTCCAATTTCACTGTATAAATTCCCCAAATTACTATAAACATCGGCATATTCTGGTGCTAAATTTAAAGCGGTTTGGTAATGTTCAATCGCAGCCGTCAATTCACCTGTTTCTTTTAATACGCTCGCTAGATTGCCGTAAAAAATGGCTTGACTATCATCAATGGCAATTGCTTTTTGAATCAGTTTAATGGCTTTTTCATAATGAGTATATTGTGCAGCCATTGCCCCCAATAAATGCAAGGCATGAGGATGATCGGGCTGCAAAGTTAATATTCGTTGATAAAGTACTTCCGCGGCTGCAAATTGACCTGCTTGATGCAAGGTAATTGCTTGATTTAACAAACGCTCAGGATTATTTTGTTGTACTGCAACTATTTCAGCCAAAGCACCCCGCATTTGAGTCAATACTGTTTGCCAATCACCAAACTCAGGTTGCCGGAATAATCGCATGGTGGGATACCAAGGACTATCCTCTCTGTCTTCTAGCCAACGCCAGTCTGACCCTTTTGATAGCAACACCCAGACAGGTTTGGCCAAAGCGCCGGCCAGATGGGTAACCACGGTGTCAACACTAATCACTAAATCTAAACAGCTAATTACAGCCGCCGTATCGCTGAAATCTTGCAATTCGTCTGATAATGAAATTAAAGGAAAAGGGGTATTAACCGCTTCATTAGCGGCCTCGCCTTTTTGCAAACTGTAAAACTGGACACCTTCAATCTCTGCAAGCCGCATAAAATCTTGCAGTAAACAGGAACGTGTACGATCTCTTTGGTGTATAGGATTGCCAGACCAGGCAATGCCTACATTAAGTTGTTGAGCAGAAAAACGGGTTTGCCAATAGGCAACTTTATCAGGATCAATAGTCAGATAAGGGACCTGATTAGGAATATTTTCCAAGGTTGTGCCCAGTACATAGGGTAAACTTATCAAAGAAACCCAAGTATCATATTCAATGTCAGGCTCATGTTGTAACAAATTAGGGATTACCCGATCGGCACCCGTGACATTGCTTAACAACTTTTCCAACGCAAATTGGCAGGCCAATATCACTTTGCCACCTTGAATATAAGGTAGATAACGTACGAACTGGACACTGTCACCAAACCCTTGTTCCCAGTGAACCAGTAACGTTTTGCCTTCCAGTGGAGAGCCATCCCAACGAGGTTTTTGCAACGCCGTATAATTATCATTGACAATGGTTTGAAAACGCCATTCTGCTTCGGAAAAACCTTCTGATAATTTACCTTGTTTTAGTAAAGCAAAGGATAAACCAAAATGGGCTTCTGCAAAGTCAGGTTTAATGGACAATGCTTTTTGATAACAATTAACGGCTTCTTCCAATTGATGAAGCTCTGTTAACAAACCACCAAAATTATTTAAGCCTTCTAAAAAATTGGGATTAATTTCCAAAGCTTTACGAGAAGCAGCCATTGATTCTTCAAATCGGTTTAATTGTCGGTAGGCAAAAGCAAGATTATCGTGGGCTTCAAAATAATCGGATTTTAAGGCAACGGCTTGCTGTAAATGTTCAACCGCTTTTGAGTAGGTTTTTTGTTGAATGCACACAGTCCCTAAATTATTGTAAATTTCCACCAACCCAGGGTTTAAGGCCAATGCTTTTTGATAATTTTCAACAGCTTCTGACAATTTACTCTGTTTTTTGAGCACATTGCCTAAATTATTGTAAACTTCAGGAAATTCAGGATTTAGCACAATCGCTTGTTCAAAGCATTCAGTGGCCTCTTTATAACGCTGTAATTCGGTTAAGGTAGTGCCTAAATTGTAATAAGCTTCAACAAAATCTGGTTTTAATTTAATTGCTTGTTGATAGTGTTGCACCGCTTGTGGCAAATTATCTGTTTGTACAAGTAAATTAGCCAAATAGAGATGCGCATTTACATTATCTGGCATTAATCGAATAACTTGTTGATAACACTCCATTGCTTGGCTTAGTTTATTTTGTTGTCGATAAATAGCGCCCAAATTATAAAAGGCATCTACATAATTGGGTTGTAATTCTAACGCCGTCTGAAAATAAACGGTCGCTTCTTCAAATTTACCTTGCATCTGGTAAATTATACCCAGATTATTATTAGCCTCTGCATAATCAGAATTCAGTGCCAGCGCTTCTTGATAACAAAATATAGCTTCATCAAATTTATTTTGTGCCCTGAAAATAATACCTAGATTATTATAATAGTGAGGTACATTGGAATTAATACTAATGGCACGTTTGATTAACTCCTCACCGACAGAATAATTTTGAATTTGATAACCAATGACCCCCGCTAAATTTAGCGCATCACTATTGTCGGGATCGATGGTTAGCACTTGAATATAAATAGCTTCAGCTTGTTCAAGCTGTCCTGCATTATGCAGTTGTACAGCCTGCTGTATCATTTGAGCAATATTGACGTCGGAAATTTCTGGTTCAGTATGTGTATTTTCAGTAGACATGGAAACTATAGTGTAAAACGGGGTTTTTGGGTCACTGCCATTAAGTTAAGCTTGAAGGAGTGCAAACTTTAGTTTGTATAGGCAAGATAAATCTTGCACGCCAAATTGAAAAAATTCTTAACTAAATGACAATGAGTTTTTGGATGCACACGCCAAGTAAGCTGTGCAAAATATTTGGATGAGCATAATGACTTGTCATTTTCAAGTCAAATATTATTGCAAAAGTTGGATATTCAAATAATACTTTGACTACTCAGGTTGTTCAAAGAGTGTTCTCACTATAATCATATTGCCTGTTGTTCTCATGCTTGGATGTCTATCAAAGTTCAAGCTAAAATTTTTTATTATAATAGTAGAAAGTAATTTTTATTAGAGTTGTATCACGGAATTTAAGATGGTATTTTGCGAAAAGGAGGATATAAGAAAGAACAAGTTTTGTAAACTTAGGAGAACGAGTATGAA
>JADGDF010000016.1 GCA_016745055.1 Thiotrichaceae bacterium
GTAGTTCATCTATTTCCTTAGAACCTGTTTAGTTCCTATAACCACTAGTTTAACTTTTCTCCCCATTTTTTCAATACCTTATTTCGCAATAAGTCTAATGGTCTAATATTTAAAATAACCTGTTTAAACAAATTTTCTAATGCCTTGCCATGGATTATGTTTCATGTTACTGAACGAACGCAACAATATTGCTATTATGAGTAACTCTAGCTACAATTTGCGTATTACTTTCAATTATTCTATTTATGGATACAAACACTTCCCAATCTTCTGATGATTCAGACTGGCCTCATCTCCAAAAACAATATTGGGAAACATGGTTAAATTTTTCGCGCCAATTACTTGACTTATCTCCCACACACCAAAGTGCTGAACAATTAATTCAAGCGTGGACAACCTTTTTTTCCACTTCTTGGCAAAATTTTGTCGACCAGGTGCCAAAAGAATATCAGCCGATTTTGAAAAAAATATTTGAAGAAAGTCAGCAATATTTTTCATTTAATCAACAGCTACTCGAATTACTAAAAAAATTACCGACCATTGAATTGAACGATGAAAATTGGCAAACACAGTGGGCAAATAACTTTTCTCAACTCAAACAATATTTGCTTGATTTTCTGGATGAATTTATTACCCCACAATGGAAAGCCCCATTAAAAAATGGGTCACAGTTTGCACATTTATTTGCACTAATGCCTACAAACCCACTTGCAAACCTTTATTCAAATCACGCTGTACCATGGCAAATTCGAGCTGAAGAAACAAAACAACTTGCTGCGACTTATCAACAGGCTTATCAAGAATATATTGAGTTTTTTAATCAAATTAATTTGAAAAGTATAGAGTTATTGGGTCAAAAATTAAAACATTTATTACAAACAGGACAATCCATTGAAAAATTGCGCACTTTCTACGATTTGTGGGTAGACTGTTGGGAACAAGCTTATGCTGAACATGCTTTTACAGAAAAATATGCCGAAATTAATGCAAATTTACTCAACACTTTTGTTGCGTGGAAATCTAGTGAACAGCAAGCTTCAGATGAGATATTAACTACCTTACATTTACCAACTTATCAAGAGTTTTCTACTGTGACTTTACGTATGCAACAGTTACGCAGGGAGCTTAGAATTTTTCAGTCCAAACAAAACGATAATACTGCAACAACAATTTTGCAAAAAGAAATCGCTGAATTACGAACAGCCTTTGAAAAATTACAATCCTCACAAGCTAAAATAAACAAGCTTCAATCTTAGGATATTTGTATGTCACCTTTTCAATTTCATCCTCAGCAAGCCATTGAAGAACTCATGGCTATGCATCAGAAACTTTTGACTGGCATAAAAACGGTAGCAGATGTTGGAGAAATTGAAGTAGGTACAACCCCTAAAGAGGCAGTTTACCAAGAAGATAAATTGACGTTGTATCGATATAAACCAATGGTAGATACTACCAATACTGCTCCTTTACTCATTGTTTATGCCTTAGTCAATCGTCCTTACATGTTAGATTTACAACCCAATCGTTCACTTATCAAAAATTTGCTGGAAACCGGCCAAAATATTTATCTCATTGACTGGGGGTATCCAGACAAAACGGACAAATATATTACACTGTCCGATTATATTAATGGTTATTTGCACCGCTGTGTCAAGGCTATTTGTAAGCGTCATGGTGTGAATAAAATAAATTTACTTGGCGTATGCCAAGGCGGTACGCTAAGTTTATGTTATAGCGCGTTGTATCCGAAAAAAGTCAAAAATCTCATTACAATGGTAACTCCAGTGGACTTTAAAACCCCTGAAAATTTGTTAAGCCATTGGATACAAAAGCTGAATATTGATCAACTTGTTGATACTTTAGGTAATATTCCTGGCGAACTACTCAATTGGGCATTTTTATCTCTAAAACCTTTTCGCCTCATGAATCAAAAATATTTACATATGGTCGACAAATTAGAAGATACAGAAACTTTCAAAAATTTTCTACGTATGGAAAAATGGATTTTTGACAGTCCAGACCAGGCTGGAGAAGCCTTTCGACAATTTGCCAAAGCTTTTTACCAACAAAATGCTTTGATTGAAGGTAAAGTTATGCTGGATAAAAAAACTGTCAATTTAAAATACTTAACCATGCCTATTTTGAATATTTATGCGACAGAAGACCATTTGGTGCCACCCGATTCTTCAAGAGCACTCCGAAAATACATCACGACAGAAGACTATACAGAAATAGATTTTAAGGGTGGACATATAGGTATTTATGTTAGTAGTCGTGCTCAAAAAATTGTGCCATGTGAAATAGGAAAATGGCTTAGCCAAAGGGAAGAATAAAACTTATACTTTTGTTCCCACACTTAAAATAAACAGACATTTGCTAATTATATAAGGGAAGACTACAATTTCCTTAATTTTCTTTAAAAATAAAAATTAACACGCATATATGCAGTTAAAAGTTGAGCATTGCTAGAATTTTCTTGTTTTGGAGTTTTTATTCATGAGTGAAGCAAAACATTGCCGATTATTAATTATCGGGTCAGGACCAGCCGGTTATACGGCCGCTGTTTATGCAGCCAGAGCAAATTTAAATCCTGTGTTAGTCACAGGCATGGAACAAGGTGGACAACTCACAACCACCACTGATGTAGATAATTGGCCAGGTGATGAGCAAGGTGTGCAAGGACCTGACTTAATGGAACGTATGCGTAAACATGCAGAACGGTTTAAAACAGAAATCATTTTTGATTATATTCATTCAGTCGATTTCAATGTACGTCCCTTTGTCGTTAGCGGTGAAGGTGGAAAACAATATACCGCCGATGCTCTGATTATTGCCACAGGTGCTTCTGCCATGTATTTAGGTTTGCCTTCAGAAGAAGCATTTAAAGGTAAAGGGGTGTCAGCCTGTGCAACCTGTGATGGTTTTTTCTACCGAGGCCAAAAAGTAGCTGTGATTGGTGGCGGCAATACGGCGGTTGAAGAGGCCTTATATTTATCCAATATTGCAGATCATGTGACTTTAGTTCATCGACGTGATGCCTTACGTTCTGAAAAAATATTGCAAGATCATCTTTTTGAAAAAGAAAAAGAAGGTAAAGTCAGTATTGAATGGAACCACGTACTTGATGAGATCTTAGGTGATAATAATGGTGTAACAGGACTTAGGCTCAAAAATGCTCAAGATGGTAGCACAAAAAATATTGACGTATTTGGGGTATTTATTGCCATTGGCCATAAGCCCAATACTGGCATCTTTGAAAGCCAATTAGAAATGAATAACGGCTATATCAAAATCCAAGGGGGAACAGAAGGCAATGCAACAGCCACCAATGTCCCAGGTGTTTTTGCTGCTGGTGATGTTTGCGATCATGTTTATCGCCAAGCGGTGACATCAGCAGGTACAGGCTGTATGGCTGCTTTAGATGCTGAAAGATATTTAGAAAGTTTAGGAAAAGCGTAAGCGATCATTGAAAATGCAAAATTAATCTTGCAAATTTTGCATTCCTACATGAGAACCAAGTTTAGAGTGGCTATCATCCTAAGTTGATTTTACCGTTAAACTATTCAGGAAGGCATCATGGCACAATTCAGACTACCTGCTAATTCTGTAATTAAATCAGGTCAACCGATTAATCATGCTGAAGGCAAAAATGTTAAACAATTTGAAGTTTATCGTTGGGACCCTGAAACACCAGATAATCCACGGCGAGATATTTACGAAATTGACTTAGATCAGTGTGGCCCGATGGTGCTTGATGCTTTGATTAAAATAAAAAGTGATATTGATCCTACGCTGACATTTCGACGTTCTTGCCGTGAAGGTATTTGTGGCTCATGCGCCATGAACATTAATGGTACCAACACCTTAGCTTGTACAAAACCTATTGCAGATATTAAAGGTAAAGTTAAAGTACATCCACTACCCCATGTTGAAGTGATTAAGGATTTAGTTCCTGATTTAAGTTATTTCTATGCGCAATACACTGCGATTAAACCGTGGATGCAAACACAAACCACTTTACCGCCCGATCGGGAAGCCCTACAGTCTAAAGAAGATAGAGCTAAATTAGATGGTTTATATGAATGTATTTTATGTGCCTGTTGTTCTACTAGTTGTCCTAGTTATTGGTGGAACGGAGATCGGTTTTTAGGTCCTGCTGTTTTATTACAAGCTCAACGCTGGATTGTCGATAGTCGAGATGAAAATGCAGGAGAACGTCTAGATCAATTGGAAGACCCTTTTCGTCTATTTCGTTGTCATACTATCATGAATTGTTCTTATACTTGTCCAAAAGGTTTAAATCCTTCTAAAGCCATTGCAGAAATTAAGAAAGAACTAGTCCATAGAAAATAAAATTAATGTCGTGCATAATTGGCTTCTAATACACTGAGTTTCGTCTCTTAATATATTAGGAATGGGAACTAAATAAAATCAGAAACAAGACCTGGCAGGTTTTGAAAACCTGCTAGGACTGATTGGAAACTGATGGATGTTATTTAATCCCTATTCCTTAGCAGAGAATAAATACCAATATGAAGAATACATGACAGTCATCATGGCAATACATTTCTAGTATTGGGAAATACCATTGATTATGATATGCTAAAGTATGATTTTAGTATCCAGCCATAATTATTTGGTTGTTTAAACATTAGAAAATAAAGAATATTGCAATAATCATAGCTTAGACAAATAATTACGTTGACTTGCTTAATTTGAGTTACTCAAACTAAACACCTTGGTTGGAAATAAATAATGCTCGCGGAAAAACAACAAGCGAATACGCTCTTATCACCAGAAGATTGTGCAGAAATTGATCGTTGGATTGGTAAATATCCACCTGAACAAAAACTATCCGCAACAATGCCCGCTTTACGTATTGTTCAGGATAATCATGGTGGTTGGTTAACGACAGAATTAATGGATGCTATTGCAGACTATTTGGATGTGCCAGCCATGGCAGTGTATGAAGTGGCCACTTTCTATTCTATGTACGAATTAAAACCTGTTGGCAAACATAAGGTTTGTGTATGTACTAATATTTCCTGTATGTTGCGCGGTTCTGATGATGTGGTTACTCATTTTAAAAATAAACTAGGGATTAGTTTAGGTGAAACTACGTCGGATAATAAATTCACATTAAAAGAAGTAGAATGTTTAGGTGCTTGTGGTGGTGCGCCAATGATGCAAGTGGGTAAAGATTATCACGAAAATTTAACCCCTGAAAAAATTGATGAAATTTTAGCCGCACTAGATTAGCAATATACTTTTCACTATTTCCAATTCTATTAAAGGTGAGTTCTTCTTGCCTTTATGTTGTTTTATAACTCCTAATATATATCCATGCAAGCTAATTGGGATACTAACCATTTTTTTCACTTAGACAAACCCTTGCTTTTAGGACTGATGTTGCTGTCTAGTATTGGACTGGTTGTGCTATATAGTGCTGGTGGCGAAGATATTTCTTTGCTGGTTCGTCAAATACAACGAATTGGCATGGGCTTTGCCATCATGATTATCTTAGCTCAAATTCGTCCCCAATATTTTCTTGATTGGATTCCGTGGATATATCTTTCAGGCATATTACTGCTGATTGCTGTCTTGATTATTGGTCAATCTAGTCATGGGTCCCAACGTTGGCTAAATTTAGGGTTATTTCGCTTTCAACCTTCTGAAATAATGAAAATTTCAGTCCCTTTAACGGTTTGCTGGTATTTAGCCGATAAACCCTTACCTCCAAATATCACTCGAATTACGATTGCATTACTCATTACTTTAGTACCAGTATTATTGATTGCAAAACAACCAGATTTAGGTACAGCCCTACTAGTTGCAGCCTCTGGTATCTTTGTACTATTTTTATCAGGTTTACAGTGGCGATGGATTATTGGTTTTTTATCCCTTCTACCTGTTTTATTATGGTCTTTGTGGCAAGTCATGCATCCTTACCAAAGAGAACGGGTGTTAACTCTATTAAATCCAGAAAAAGATGCTTTAGGGGCGGGTTATCATATTATTCAGTCAAAAATTGCTATTGGTTCTGGTGGCTTATATGGAAAGGGCTGGTTAAATGGTACTCAATCCCATTTAGAGTTTTTGCCTGAACGTTCAACTGACTTTATTTTTGCCGTGTACAGTGAAGAATTTGGACTACTGGGTGTTTTACTATTACTTGGTATTTACATTTTTATTCTAACACGAGGGATGTTTCTTGCTGCACAAGCACAAGGTACTTTTGCTCGTCTGTTAGCTAGCAGTTTAGTGATGACTTTTTTTGTCTATATTTTTGTTAATATGGGTATGGTAGCAGGTATTTTGCCTGTTGTGGGCCTACCTTTACCTTTAATTAGCTATGGAGGAACATCACTTGTGACGATGATGGCCAGTTTTGGGTTATTAATGGCCGTTCATACCCATCGGCGTTTACTATCCAGCTAGGGATTAAAATTATTACCTTGAGAGGGTGTGTAATTTATTGATTTTAAAAAACTTGAGCCGACAGTTTTCACTTTTTGTGGTTAATGGTTTGTAAAGCACTAATACCTTTATTATCAATAAGTTAAAATAATTTAAAAAGTTTTTTTGTTGGGCGAGTATTGTAATTTCAATGAGTTATGTTCAAATAACATTTGAAATGGTGCTTAAATTTTATCTTTTGGAAACGATAATGACCACGAAAATTACGTTGACGCGTAAAGTCTCTGTAAGTTATTGTTTATACAATGGAAAAATAAAGTGATATATCAGGCACCTTAGCCGTTTAAGCTATAAAAAAAGACCTGGCAGGTTTTTAAAACCTGCCAGGTTTGTCTTTTTTGGCTTGAGGGACTGTTACAATTTAACCACAGATAAAACACTGATGTAACCCTGTTAAATTTATGATTTCCTGAAGTAACGCCTTATTAACTTTGATAGTTTGCCGCATAATTGAGTCTCATTTTTATACCTAGGTTAGTTTCTTTTTAAAAAAATCATGTGCTATTTTGGCGTTTTTTGCTATTATACAATTCTTTTTTCTATACCTACATGACTATTTGTCAAATGCTTCTAGCGGAATATTTTTGTAGTGATAACGGGCGCTGCCACACATAAATAAAGTTTGCATCGAAACTGTAAACCAAACGATTCTGTTTATCAATACGGCATGACCACAAACCTGCTTTATCACCTTTTAATAGTTCTGGTTTACCAATGCTGACAACGGATGCACAATTGCTCAAGTATCGTTTTGATGCATTGATATTTTTTGTTATCTATGTTTGACTAATCACGTAAATCATCTAATGCGATCTCCATAATTCTGAGTTGTCTCATAGTAATTTATCTAAATCCGAAAGCTGGCATTCAGTCCATTGTTGTCTTGAATACTCTTGTTCGGCTTGTTGGAGTTGAACATCCGCCATTGCTTGTTGTTGCCATAAACGTGTCTGAGATACAGTTTGAATGAGTAATTTTAGTGATTTTTACAAGGTTTATTTCTGATCTAACCCTTTTAAATTTATGGCTTCCTGAAGTAATGCATTATCAACTTTGATAGTTTTTTGCATAATTGAGTCTCGTTTTTATTACCAGGTTAGTTTCTTTCAACGCCTAATCACATTCTATTTGAGTTTGGCTACCGTTTTGTGTTTTGAGGTCGAATTTGTGGGCTTTACCCCAAAATGAAATAGCCTTCTGCATTAATTTAGCGGCTGTCATTTCAGAAACCTGAGTAACATCAGGTATTAACTCAACAATATCCATACCACGCAGCGTAATGTTAAGATTAAAAAATATCGTTTCCAATATCTCAAGTGCCTGATACCAATTTAAACCGCCTGGCTGTGGTGTGCCTACACCTGGTACATAGCCTGGATCAAAACCGTCCATATCAATCGTTAACCAAATAGGGCCTTCCAACGTTTTGAGATGTTCAAGCAACTGTTGCCAATATTCAGGTTTTCGTAATATCCGATCTCGAAATAAAGTAATATTTTTTTGGGTAATATAATCCATTTCTGTTTCAAACATCGAGCGGATACCAATCATTGTTAAAGTGTAACCTTGCTCTGAAATACGATACATTGGACAGGCGTGACTATATTCAGAACCTTCATAACTGGGTCGTAAATCAGCATGGGCATCTAGTTGAATAACATGTCCACCAGTTGGCATCCGCGCTTTGACCAATGCTGGCGTGATAGAGTGTTCTCCGCCTAAAGCAATCAATAAATTATTTTCAGGCAATTGTGCCGTTATTTTTTCAAGACGGGCATGAAATACTGCTTGCATTTCGTGCTTAATTGGTTCAATAGCGTCCAATACACACACATTCATAAATTTCATGGGAGACCATCCCATATCTTCTTCATAAAATTCAAGCTGATCAGTCGCTTTGAGGATTTCTTCTGGTGCATAACAGGTTCCTTTTTTATAAGAAACCGTTTGTTCCAATGGTACCGGCAATATTAATATATTAGCCTCATTTTCTGGCGCGTTTGGCAAAAGTTGAAAAGGCGTTGAACTCATTAAATTAAATACCTTCTACCAATTCAGTAGGAATTTTAAAGGCCGTTGTTTCTTGTTCTCCTTTCATTTGCACAATCTGCCGTACTCCCCAAGATTGTAGGTGTTGCAAAACTTGTTCGATCAAAATTTCAGGCGTAGAGGCCCCTGCAGTAATGCCAATTTTACAATGTTTTGTAAACCAGGATTGTTCCAAATCTTCTGCACTTTCAATCAAATAAGATTGTACTTTGGCATAAGTGCCGACTTCTTGCAGCCTATTAGAATTGGAACTATTATGCGCTCCTACCACTAATAGCACATCAATATCTTTTGCCAATTGTCGTACTGCATTTTGTCGACTTTGAGTCGCATAACAAATATCACTTAACGATGGCCCTTGAATATTTGGAAAACGTTGAGTTAACGCATCAATTACTCCACTGGTATCATCAATACTCAAAGTTGTTTGAGTGACATAGGCAAGCTGATCTGGATGACTGATCACTAAATCAGCAACAGCTTGTTCACTGCATAACACATGGACAGGTGCTTTAATACACCCACGTGTGCCTTCAACTTCAGGATGACCAGCATGACCAATAATGATGACTTCTAACCCTCGTTTTGCATAATGTTGGGCCTGAAAATGTACCTTTTTGACCAAAGGACAGGTTGCATCAATAATGTGCAGTTGTCTTTGAGTTGCTTGTTCGATGACGGAGGTAGCGACGCCATGTGCACTAAAAATACACACAGCCCCTGCTGGTACTTCATCCAATGATTCCACGAAAATTGCGCCATCGTCTCGCAATCTGTTCACAACATGCCGGTTATGAACAATTTCGTGCAATACGTAAATTGGCGGTGGGTATAATTTTAAGGCGCGTTCTACAATTTCAACAGCTCTAACGACACCTGCACAAAAACCCCGTGGTTGCGCTAAAATGACTTCCATGTTGGCTCTTAATTTACTCCTAATTTGAGATTTAATAGAGGATTACACTGCTGAACTTAATCTATTTGATTTAAAAAATACTAATATAAACATGAACTAAAAACTTATTCGTAAATTTAACCAATAGGTACGTCCAGGCTGTGGTAACAAAGAATTTAAATAACCTTTTGAACGCTGCGTAAAATCATTGCCTGCATTGGCAGATTCAACGCCTGGGTGAAAATAATTTTCGTCCAGAATATTTAAAGCTTTCAATGAAATATCAAAAGTATCGTCATGTATATAAGTTATCACGCCATTTAATGTAAAATAACTGTCTAATTTCTCACCTTGTCCACGTAGAGGATTACGGGTATACAATTCCCTTTCTCCAACATAGTTCCCACGTAAATTGATATTCCAACTTTCCCTTAACGGCAAGTTCACACCAATATTAAACTTATGTGGCGCAATGTCACCCAATGCTACCTCACCCCCCAACCATTCTGCCAAATCATGATCATAATAAACACTACTACTTGAATCCGTGTAACTATAATTAAAATAACTGCTTATGTCATCAAAGTCTTCTGAAATCATATTAGGTAAAAATAATTTTGCACGATATTCAAATCCATACACGTTTCTTGCCCCTGCATTTTCAGCCTCTTCCTTGATAACATCTTCATAGCGACTACCATAAATAGAGACTTCATGTAGTAAGTTATCTAATTGTTGAATAGTCACAAATTCTAAATTTTTAGTTTTTTCTGGCTGCATATCAGGATTAGCCCCTCTACCATTCCACCCACCCCAAAGTTGTAACGGTGCAGGTTCTTGAAAAGCTTCGCCATATATTAATTTAAACGTCCAACTGTCTGAGTGTTTATAAATCATGGAAGCGCGTGGATTAACAACATTACCGTACATTGAATTTTGATCATAACGAATGCCTAAATTAAAGCGGTAATTATCTATATCAAAGATGCCTTGAATATATCCACCTATATCTCGCGTTGTTTCCAAGTTACTATCTAACATTGCCTGGGGCGGTGATGGTGGAATGTTGTAAACAGGCTCAGAACTATGTACGACACCACTTCCATTTTCTACGACTGAACTGACTGCAGGTGCCCAATATCCAGGAATATCATACGCATTAGTCAATTCTTTACGCTCATATTTCAAGCCTGCTGACAATAATAAATCGTCTCGCAAAGCATATTCAAAATCTTGTTTAAACAGCCAACTGTGGTTATTGGAATTCCATTGTGTAAAACTAACATAGGCATACTCTTCCATGCCTTCATTCCAATCTGGTTCAGCTTCAGCCCAATAACCATAACGCCGACTGTCACGATACAGTAATAAAGTGCGGCTGTTAATCTTATCTGTTAATGTTGTATCGTATTCAGCAAAATATTGGTCACTGTCCTTATTCCAGAATGCATTGTTTTGCACTCGGTCTGCTGGATAATAAGGACCATAAGCCTCTTTGGTTTTCCAATGAATTAAACCAAGCTTTAAATTTTTATAATGCACATCTGCCAAAATACTATAATCATCAGTAGGATCGTAATAATGACCCAACAAGGTACCTTCGTGTTCAATATTTAACAATGGCCCCCAAATTTTGGGATCGTTGTATAATTCTGCCCTTTGAAAACCGTATTTATCGGTATAATTAGGCTCATCACTTTGAAACACTTTGGTGGATAAAGAAAAACGCATCTCTTGTGTCAATTTGCCTCTAACGCTGGCGTCAATCCCTTTGGACTTGTGGCTTCCTCGTTGAATATTGACTTCACCTTCCACATCCCCCACTTCCAAATCTTGAGCATCGTTCGTAATTACATTCACCACACCTAAAAAAGCATTTGGGCCGTAAACAGCACTAGCAGGGCCATACAAAATTTCAATACGTTTAATATTTGACAGTGGGTACTGACGGCTGATAGCGGCTTCATGTGACCATAATAGATTGTCAATAATGCCATTAATCATGAATAAAGTGCGCGTGGTATAGGGCGTACGATACCCTCGTTGATAGGCATTCATATAAGTTGTGCCATTAGGAATAATGACATCAAACCCTGGTAAATCCTGGAATACCTCTGTTAAATCTTGATAACCCCGCTGTTTTATTTCTTCTGCAGTGACAACCATCATTGTAGCTGGCGCATCTAATAAGGTTTCTTCAATCCCTGATGCCGTTTCTATGGTGACATCTAATAAGTCCTGTAAACCAAGCATTTTTAGTTCATTAATAGATAATTCTTCTGCCGTTAAATCTTTTTCTATCGCGAAAGTTAACTGTGAAAACAATGTGATTAGTACCAAACAACACATATATTTCATTTTTATTCTTTCAAATAAATGGCACAAAAATATTGCTTGATCATAATAATAATTTAAGTACATGTTCCGTTTCTATCTTTAATTAAACTTATTTTCCTCTTCAATGGGTTGCTTTTCTGGCAAAGTTCTTTTAAGGCTAGTTTGAAAGGAAGGAATAGGAATTGCGTCAATAATATGACCTGTTTTTCGATCAATCGCAGCAATATGATCAATTTGACTGCAAACTAGCGGTAAAAAAGCATAAGTGTGAGGTGCTACCTTGTGATCGTTTAAAAACTGTTTCCATAAAGCTTGATAAGTTGGTTGACTCACAACTTTGGTAATATCTAATTCCTCTGCTAACACATCAGGTAATTGTTCAGGTTGCAATAATTCAAATTCATCGCCCAAAATATAAGGCGGTAAATTAGGCTGATTGCTTGCCAAAACCGTTTGTTCCATTTTGATGCGACGTAACTCTCCAGCTTCAAAGTTCTCTGGTAACGCCAAAAATGCCTGAGGTATTGGCTTACCGGTTGAAAATTGGGAGAGATCAGCTTTAGCAAGCGCCACTTGAGTACTACTCAAGCAAAAAAAACTGCCATTGTGGTAAACCGTCAGCAAGGGACGTTCACGATACACCACCCAACTTCCCCACAGTAATGCTGATAATTGCATGGCTATAATCATGGTAATGTCAAATTTCAAACCAGGCTTGCCAGATTTATATAATACAAAAGTCATCGTTGGCCCTAAACCAACATCGACAAAAGCAACGGTAAGTATGGCAAACCACACATCATTGGCGCTGAAATAAAAATCGGGATACCAAACAAAAGCAGTGAGGAAATAAAAACCAAAGAAAATAGCAGCACTGATAGTTAAATGAATGAAAAATACAATAAATTTCTTGCGTAAATTTAGGGTGTACAAAAAGCTAAAAAATTTCTCTTTAAGCTGGGTCATGTTCATATAAGTTAAACCTGTTTTAATTTGCTTGCATATAAGGTTTGACTAATTCGCAAATCTCTTTGGTATCAAAACTTTTTGCAAGTTGTTTAATGCGTTCGGCGCATTGGCGTGTTGTTTCATCTGTCATGTGAGTCAATTCATCCACATTTTCCAAAATTGCGTAAACATCCCCTACAGAGGCCAGATCAAAAATTTTTATTGCTCGTTCAGCATTTAAAGTACATTGTTTTACCTCAGTGGTTGTACTTAGGTAATAAGTGTGCGTACTTTCATCCTGTATTTCATAACACCAAGACAATGCTAAATATTCTTCCAAAAGTTTGAGTAATATTTCAGCACGAACTGGCTTAGGAATAAAGTCATTACACCCTGATTCAAGGCTTTCTCTTTGGTGATAATCAAATACACTGGCAGAAATTGCAATGACTGGTGTTGTCTGTGTTTGAGGTAAAGTTCTTAATTTACGCGTTGTTTCGAATCCGTTCATAATGGGCATAACCAAATCCATTAAAATAATGTCAGGTAATACCTCTGGGCTTTGTTCAATACATTCTTGTCCATTAGCAGCTTCAAAGACTTCAAAACCAAGTGGCATGAGTAAACCGACTAAAACAGCACGATTTTCCCATTTATCATCAACAACCAGTATTTTTTGAGTTTCACCTTCATAACCGACAATAGTAGGTGCTGTGGCTGAATTAACATTGGCAAGTCCAAAAACTTCAGGTAGCACTAGGGATAACCAAAATTTAGTGCCTTGTCCTTGATGACTTTCAACATATAATTTTCCCCCCATGATTTCTACCAAATTTTTTGTAATCGCCAGCCCAAGTCCTGTTCCTTCTGCGCGGTAATCATGGTCACCAGCTTGTTGAAAGGGTAAAAAAATGTTATCAATTTCTTCAGGGGCAATGCCAATCCCAGTATCCTCAATTTGAAAACGAATTTTGATGTCATCATAGCCAATTTTAAAGGCAATACCGCCTTTTTCTGTAAATTTGATTGCATTACCTAATAAATTAATTAATATTTGACGCAACCGTTTTTCATCGGCATGAATGCCTTCTGGTAGCTGAGAGAGGGGCTCGTAAATAAAAGATAACCCTTTTTGTGCAGCCCGCATCCTAAATAAATCAATAATACTACTTAAAAATTTCTCGAACTGAAAATCAGTTGGATACAGTTCAATTTGACCTGCTTCAATTTTTGATAAATCTAAAATATCACTGATAAGCGTAAGTAAATATTCACCACTTTGACGGACAATTTTAACACCTTCTTTTTGCTTTTCAGTCAAGCTTTTATCTCGTTCAAAAATTTGTACATATCCTAAAATACCGTTGAGCGGCGTCCGCAATTCGTGACTCATATTAGCCAGAAAAGTACTTTTAGCCCGATTAGCCCCTTGCGCTTCAATTCTTGCACATTCCGCCGTTTCTTTTGCTTGCTTTAAACGTTCAGTATGAACTTTTAAATCTTGCACCATTTTATTAAAAGAATTTGCCACATCGCCTAGCTCGTCCTGGGAACGCACGGTAATTAGTTGGGAAAAATCACCTTTCGCTAATCTTTTAGCTGCACAACTAAGTTCTTCTAATGGTTTAGAAAGAATTCTTGATAGTAAAAAGGTTAATACTGCAGAAATAAATAGGACAATAAATACAGAAGACAGTCCTACGCGCTTAAATGTGAGTATAAAATTATCCCACACTTCAGTAATGCTTTTATCCTGATTAGCAATAATATTGCGCGGCGCTTCTGCTTCTAAACTGAGTTCAACGTAGCCTGCAATAATTTCACTTTCTTTAACTTCATACAACAATTTGTAACCATCGGAGATTTCAATCAAGGCAACAGGGGTTGAGTTAAATGCGGCGAGAGGGATATTAATTTTTTCTTGTGAAATGGCACTAAGAATGCCTTCAGAGAGCATAACCTTGCCTTCAGCATCTGCTATCCGAATACTGCGTATAGGTAACCAAAAATGGAGTTCTTTGACAACAGATTCAAGCGTTTCAATTTTAGCTTGATGCAAAGGATCAAATAGGTGGGTGCGCAAATATTTACTAACGTTACTTAAAGTAGCACTTTGCGCATTTAAATAATCCCGTTTAGTTTTTTCTTTAAGATTATTTTTTAAATTGTCAGCATCATGCCATAAAATCGTTCCTAACACCAAAAGTACGCTGATTAAAATGCTAATATTAATAATACTTAAATAAGTAGCGTATTTGGTGCTGATTTTCATAATTGCTTAAGTTCCTGCATGACTGCAAAGCAGTAGAATCACGGAATTATTCTACTGATAAAAGATGGTAGACACACGCGAGATAACGTGTGTCTCAGCGTAAACATTAATTTAAATTAGGAAAACAAAAGATAATGCGCCAAGGCAGGGTAAGTGGTTGTAAATAAAGTTACAATAAGTAAGTTACCAAAAACTTGACGAATAATATCTAAAAATAAAGCTATAGACATGAGAGAGATATCTCCTTTAAAGGAAAAACGTTTATTTTACTTTTAGAAGCCATTTCTGTACAGAATAATTAAATCAGCTTAATACGATTGTAGTAACCAACCTAAAGTATGATGAATAACGTTAAATCTGACAGATTTTCAAAACTTGCCGGTTTTTATGATGGTAAATCACTTAATGATACAGGGTAATCAAACCAATATTTTAATACACTATCCTTCAATAAAAGGTTCCAATAAATCGGCAATAGGATCTGTATCGTAGTCTTTTGCTGTTTGACGAATTTTATCAATTAGTGGTGCAAATTCAGATGTCAGAAGTTCCAAATCATCAGCTTGCTTAAGTAAGGCTTTTACATCACCAGTCATACTTGAATGATATAGCATGGCAATTTGCTCTGCTGATAATAAAGGAATGATTTCTTCTAGCGTGACTTCGTCATTTGAATCTTCTGCATATTCCTCAAATTGCTCGGCCTCTTCTCGCACCTGTAATAAGTCAGATATTTTTCCACGCCATTCAATGCTTTCCACTAGAGGTACATCCACTTTAAAACAACTGCCCTGATCAATTTGGCTTTCAACTTGTATTTCTCCATCTAAAGCTTCTACTAATTTTTTTACAAGAGATAAACCTAAACCTGCACCTTCTGATTTGTGTTTCCAATCACTGATTTGTTCAAAAGGTAAGAATATCTTGCCCAAATTTTCTGGAATAATACCACAACCTGTATCTGCTATTTGAAAGCAGATTTTATTTTGATGAGACATCACTGTGAAGGTAATTTCACCTTGTTGAGTAAATTTTACTGCATTGCTTAATAAATGAGTGAGAATTTGTCTAAGTCTCTTTTCATCTGAAGATATGCCTAAAGGTAATTCAGGCGAGAAAACATGATGAAGTTTCAAGCTTTTTTCTTGAGCTCGATGACGAAATATATCTATCAGATTGTTCAAAAAGGTATCGAAACGAATATCTGCCGAAGAAATAGTGGTTTTTCCCGTTTCTACGGTGGAAATATCAATAATATCATTAATTAATGTTAGTAAATACTTACCGCTTTGTTCAATAAGTTGGCTGCCTTCTTGAGCCGCTTTGGAAAGGCTTGCATCACGATTAAAAAGTTGAACATACCCTAAAATAGCATTGAGCGGTGTTCTTAATTCATGACTGACATTGGCGAGAAAGGCCGTTTTGGTTTGATTAGCAATTTCAGCTTGACGACGTGCTATCTCTAAATCTTCAACAAATCGAGCATTTTCCAAGGAAATAGCAATTTGACTAGAAAGTATTGTTAACACATTCAGGCGATGTTGTGTAAATGCACCCATGGTTAAATTATTTTCAAAATACAAAATTGCCCGTAGCTGTTGCTGATAAACAATTGGAAAGCATAAAACTGATTGGGTTTGATGCGTTTTAATGTAAGGCGTTTGGGTGTAAAGCCCTTCACGCGATGCATCAGTTAACACCACATTTTCGTGGGTGCGAGCTACGTAATTAATAATTACTTCGGGCAGATGGTTTCCAACCGGCAAAGATTGCAAAGTGATAATTTCTTCCTTATCTATCGCGCTTTCAGCTTCAATGACCCACCTATCTTCATAGGGTAAAATCAAAAAACCTCTCTCAGCTCCTGCATTTTCAATGACGATGCGCATCATCTTTTCCAAAAGTTGATTTAATACAATTTCGCCAGAAAGTGTTTGCGCTGCTTTCATCACACTTTCTAAATCTAATAATTGAGAAGTGCTGGTATGCGTACCTGTGGAAGCTAAAATAGTGGCTGTTGAAGTGTGTGTTAGTATATTTGTTGAAGTAGATTGGGTATTTTTTTGGATAAGCCATTGAGGATAATGTTCTTCTAAGTCAGTGACTTTAGCGATGGCTCCCCATTGTTGGTAGCGATAATGTGCCTCTTTCAAGTAGGTTTGGGCAATTTTTTCCATGTCCCGTTCTAAATAGAACTGAGCTGCAAGTTCATAAGCTAATGCTTCTTCTTGGAGATATTCATGCTTTTCAGCGCCAGCAATCGCCTTTTCATACCATTCAATTGCGTTAAGTTGTCCTAAAATTCTTGCTTTTTCAGCTTCAACTAAGTCATATTTATGCTGATAGTTCATTGGCGCATGAAAAGCCCACATTTCCATCTTTTTTTGATTTGCTTCTACTTGATGAATGATTTGTGATTGTTTATCAGGCAAAGCTGTAGGATAAGTTGCTAATAAAGCTAAGGAGTAATAGAATTTATGTATGGGAATGACCATCACGCCAACATTGGTCTGTTCATGCTCTTCAGCCAACACTGCGTTAGCTACTGATTGGGTAAAATCTTTAAATAAGTAATAAAGTACTGATTTTGATAAATAAATACCAAAAGCTGCTAAACCATAGTTAGTTTCAAGCACACTGGGTAATATTTCATCTTCGTTGAAGGCTTCGCCTATTAAACGGCACGGTTCAGCACTAAGCCCTTGTAAATTAAAGACTGCTTGTTGCCAAATTTTGACGTAAAGGAGCTGATATTCTTGCCTTATATTTTTGAGCAGGGTATGAAATTTTTTCTGTTGTTGTGCCACCGTTTCCAGTGGTTCACCGACCCAAAATAGATAACTGCTACAGTGCATGGCTGTGACACCCGCGAACTCCAAATCTCCAGTTTCTAATCCACTTTGGCTCCCTTCTATTAAAGGCGCAATGGTTTCTCTTGCATGTTTTTTCCAGTGATGAACCGCTGCATTATAAGCAGCAAATCCTTTAGCTTTTAGTTCTTTTGCGTTAAATTTTTCTAGTAAATTGATGGCCAATTGACCTGCTTGGTATCCTGCCTCTACTTCTCCTAAGGCTGCGCAAAGTAATAACCCATAAGTTGAATAACCAAAAACAGAAAGAGCAGAATTTCCATGCTCGGCTGACAATTTAACCATCGTAAATACAATTTGTGGAAAAAGCTCAGGAGCAACGGTATAAGAAGGTGAAATAGCAAAATTTAAAATTCGCATGGCCGCTAATTTGTCAGGGGCAGTCATCTCTGGCAGTGTATAGCAATGTTCAATTTCTAACTGTTTTGGTGGCGCTTTTTCTAAATTGACTCCCAGCATTTCTAGTACTTGTAATGCCGTGTCTAATGCAGCTTTTATTTCATTTTTTGCCATATAAAACTGGATAAGCACTTCATAGACTTTGAGTTTATCTAATAATGTTTTGGCTTGTTGCAAAATCATCTGAGCAAGCTTTTTAGTTTGTTCAAAATTAGCGTGTAAAAATTCTACTTCGACGATTTCTACATACAGATTAAGTGTCAACTCGTAATTTGTCTGCCAACAATCCTTTGATAAACATTTTAACCCTTCTTTCAAATAGTTAACCGAAGCCCCGTAAGCCGTTGCTGCTTTTGCCTTTTGGCCAGCTATCAAGTTTAATTCTGCAACTTTAAGGCGTTCAACCTGGTTATTGATTAATTCAATACCACTGTTAAATTGTCCTACGATATCAAATATTTTTTCTTCCAATATATCAGTAGGCGCATTTTCTAACAGCAAACGACCTATTTTTAAATGAATAGTTTGTTTATGCTCATCCTCAATTAAGGTGTAAGCAGCTTGTTGCACTCTATCATGTAGAAATTTGAACTGAGACTGAGAAACTTCTTTAAGCTGTTTATAATTATCATTCAAAGGCTGCACAAGCCCTTCAATGAGAGCCGCCGCTAATGCTGCTAATGTTTCATTTTGGGTTTGCTCATAGATAATAGCTAAAATCGACAAATCAAACTGATTCCCCATACATGCTGCTAATTGTAAGACGGCTGAGGTGTTTGAAGGTAATTTGTCAATCTTATTGGCCATTAATTCAACCACATTCGCCGTGATATTCTGGCCGGCTATCTGTTTAACATCCCATTGCCATTGACGTTGTTTAAAATCAAATTGCAATAATGCTTCTTGATAGAGTGTGTGCAAAAATTGATGCGTAAAAAAAGCATTACCTTGAGTTTTCTGGTGAATCAAATCAGTGAGCGGTTGAGATAATTGCGCTTCACATTTGAGACTATCTTGTAATAGTTGATTAATATTGGTTAGCTGCAAATTGTGAAGTTCAATGGTATTAATGCTAACATGTGCCTTTTGCAGTTCGTCTAAGGTCATGATGAATGGATGACTGCTACCTACTTCATTATCCCGATAGGCACCAATAATCAGCAGATGTTGGACCTCACCATCAAGCATGATACTTTTAAGCAAACGCAAAGAGGCGGAATCTACCCATTGCAAATCGTCGATAAATAAAATGAAAGGATGATTTTTATCACATAAGGCTTTAATAAAGTTGAGGAAAAATATCTGAAATCGATTTTGTGCTTCAGTGGGGCCTACTTCTATCACTTTGGGTTGAGAGCCAATGACTAATTCCAAATCAGGAATCACATCAATAATAATTTGGCCATTATTACCTACCGCATCAAGGATTCTTGTTTGCCAATTGGCCAAAGTACCTGTGTTTTCCATCAACAAATAACGACAAAACTCGTTAAATGCTTGCGTAATTGCAGAATAAGGGATATTTTTTTGGAATTGGTCAAACTTGCCTGCTGTAAAATAACCCCGTTTCTCAGTCATTGATTTATGAACTTCATGCACCAACGCTGTTTTACCCACGCCTGAATAACCGGCAACTAACATCATTTCAGTTTTTCCTAAACTGACGCGTTCAAAGGTTTGCAGGAGGGTATTAACTTCGTTCTCACGCCCATAGAGCTTTTGTGGAATCTGCAACTTGCCTGAAAAATCATTTTGAGCCAATTGAAAAGAAACAATCTGACTTGTATTAGCCAACTGCAAGGTGCATTTTTCTAAATCTGCTTTAACGCCAAAAGCAGATTGATAACGATCTTCAACATTCTTTGCCATCAGTTTCATCACAATATCTGAAACAACTTCAGGCACATCAGGATTAACTTCATATATTGGCTTGGGCGTTTTAGCGATGTGGCAATGAACCAACTCTAAAGAGCTTTCAGCTTCAAAGGGTAATTTACCGGTCAACAACTCATAAAAAGTCACCCCTAAAGAATATAAATCGGTACGATAATCCAAACTTCGATTCATGCGACCAGTTTGTTCTGGCGAAATATAAGGTAAAGTACCTTCGAGTTTTTCAGGGTTTTTGAGTGTAGGATTTTCTCGTGGTAAACGACTAGAAATACCAAAGTCAATGATTTTTAATTGACCTTCAGATTGATTCCAAACAATATTTGAAGGATTTATATCTTTATGGATAATATCAGCTTTATGAAGGTGTCCCAGACTTTCAGTCATTTGAAGGCTGAGAGGAAGAAAATGCTCAATGGGTAACTTACTTAGCGTTTTTAAAGCCTTGCCACCAAAATCTTCCAAGATGATGACCAACGTATTTTGATATTTTTGCAGACTGTAGACTTTGATAACACCCAATATATCCAAGCTTTTGGTTATCTTATATTCTTGTTGATAACGATTGAGAGCTTCTGAGGAAGGATAATCTTGCCTGAGCATCTTTAAGATAACAGGCAAACCATCTGTTTGACGCTTTCCTCGATAAACTATTGAGTTATTACTCTCATAAATGAGTTCAGAAACTTGGTAACCCTGAATAGATAGCATATTTGGTTATCCTCCAACAAAAGGTTCCAATAAATCGGCAATGGGGTCAGTATCATAGTCTTTCGCAACTTGACGAATTCTATCAATCAATGGCATCAATTTGGGATCAATGTGTTTCAGTTCATTAGCTTGTGCAATCAGGGCATTTACGTCACCTGTCATGCTTGAATCATACAGAGTAGCAATTTGTCCCACGGATAATAGGTGAATAGTTTCTTCCAACATGGCATTAGTTGTGTTTTCTTCCAATTCATCAAATTGTTCAATATCTTTTGAAACCTGTAATAAATCAGCTTTTTTCCCAAACCATTCCACACTTTCTACTAACGGAATATCCACTTTAAAACAACTGCCTTGATTGATTTGGCTTTCAACATGTAATTCGCCATCCAATGCATCTACCAATTTTTTAACCAGTGATAATCCCAAACCAGCCCCTTCTGATTTATGTTGCCACTCACTGACTTGTTCAAATGGCAGAAAAATCTTTTCCAAATTTTCAGTAATGATGCCTACACCTGTATCTTCTATCTGAAAGCGAATTTTATCCTTATGCAACATCACTGTGAAAGTAATTTTACCTTGTTGAGTAAATTTCACTGCATTGCTTAATAAATGGGTAAGAATCTGTCTCAGCCTTCTTTCATCTGAAGATATGCCAAATGGCAAGGCCGGTGAAAAAACCATGTCAAATCTTAACCCTTTCTCATGTGCCTGGAGGCAAAAGATATCTGCCAACTTGCTTAGAAAGTTTTCGAGGCGAATATCTATCGGAAAAACAGTTGTTTCTCCTCTCTCTACTGTAGAAATATCAATGATATCATTAATTAATGTCAGTAAATATTTACCGCTTTGTTCAATGAGTTGACTACCTTCTTGAGCCGTTTTGGAAAGGCTAGCATCGTGATTAAACAGTTGAACATACCCTAAAATTGCGTTCAAAGGGGTTCTTAATTCATGGCTAACATTAGCGAGAAAAGCTGTTTTGGTTTGATTGGCGATTTCGGCCTGACGACGTGCTATTTCTAAATCTTCAACAAATCGAGCATTTTCTAGTGAAATGGCGATTTGACTGGACAATATTGTCAACACATTCAAGCGTTGTGGCGTAAATGCACCTGTGGTTAAATTATTTTCAAAGTATAAAATTGCTTGTAATTGTTGTTGATAAACAATTGGAAAGCATAGAACTGATTTAGTTTGATGGGTTTTAATGTAGGGAGTTTCAATATATAACCCTTCACAGGATGCATTAGCTAATACCACACTCTCATAGGTGTGGGCAACATAATTTACTATCACTTCAGGCAGATGCTCTTGAATTGGTAGAGACTGCAGTATTGTGACTTCAACTTTATCTATAGCGCCTTCTGCTTCAATGACCCACTTGTCTTCATATGGTAAGAGCAAGAGACCGCGCTCGGCACCTGCATTTTCAATAACGATACGCATCATTTCTTCCAATAATTGGTTTAACACGATTTCGCCAGAAAGTGTTTGCGCTGCTTTCATTACACTTTCTAAATCTAACAATTGTGAAGTACTAGTTTGCGTTGATAGTTGAATAGTTGCGGTTAAAGTGTTAGTCACAGTAACTGCATGGTTCTCAGTTAACCATTGGGAATAGCGTTCTTCTAAATCTTTTACTTTTGCAATAGCACCCCACTGTTGATATATATATTGGGCCTTCTTTAGATAAATAGAAGCCGTTTTTTTTCTGCTCTTTAAAAGATAAAATTTAGCCGCTAATTCATTGGCAAGTGCTTCATTTTGGGCAAAACCTCTTTCTTTTGCTGCCATAATTGCGTCATCGTATAAAGACATTGCCAGTAATTCTTTTCCTTCATACTGAGCGGCTTCGGCTTCCAGTAAACAATGGAAGACAAAAAAATTCTCTTCACATTGCACCGAGCACTTTTTGATGAATTCACGGCTAGCTTTAAGGGTAGGTGCGTAACGTTCTCTTTCCGTTATTGATGATTGTTGTGAATATAAAGAGAATATAGATAAAGCACAGTAAAAGTGATACTCCGATGTGGTAATATGTCCGCCACAACCTGCAATGTGCTTTTCAACCGCCGGAATGTAAGATAATGCTTCTTCATACTGTCCAAATAAACAAAGACTTTGCAGCTTGCGTATGTAATAATTTCCGGCCACCATGGGAACAATTTCCCAGGTCTCAATAAATTCCTGTTCATCAATGATTTCATCGTTAATTTGATAAGAAAAACTTGAATTATCTTGTGTTTTTCCTAACAGATTGAGTGCTGCCATCTTCATGGTACGACTTAACGCACTGATAAATGTTAATTTTTTTGCATCACAAAATTCAATGGCTATATCTGATTCTTGAACAATTTCATCCAAGTGTGCACCGCTGGTAAAAAATAGAGGTTGAGCAGGAACACTGAAACAGTAAGAAGCAAAAGCAAGGTTGCCACATTCCATTGCTTTTAAAAAACCTCTTTTAGCTACTTCAAGGTTGGTTAAAGGATTTGCCATCCAATGATTGATATGCCAGGCAAAAAAAGCCGATTCTTTCGTAATAAGTTGGGGATCAGGATATTTTTCTTCAATCAAACGAATGCCCATTGTGGCTAAACGATGTCCGGTGACATGGTCACGGAATTGAGTGATAAAAATAACACCCAACAAGACATAAGCAAAAGCAGAGTGACTAGAATTACCATATTGCAGTGAAAAATTAACACCAACAAAAGTCAAAAGTAAATAAGAATTTGGATGGCCAATTAGAGCTAAATCTCCCAATTTTGATAATAAGAATAATATTTCTCTAGCGCGTTCATCTTGCATTTCCGGTAAATCAAATAAACTATCAATGCTTTTGTCACCTAGTAATTCTTTAAATCTTTCCATTTCAGGTAAAAAGCTGTCAGAATCTACTTTATTCAAAGAGGGAAGGACAACGTCAAATAATAGCAAAGCTTCAAAGCCAATTTCCAAAGCACGCAAATATTCAGCTTGAGTACCGTACAGTTCAATTTGAAGGTGATAAACTTTGAGTTTATCTTTAGTAGATGTTGCTAATTTTAAGAGTTCGTTTGATAACGCTTCTGCTACTTTAAAATTAGAAGAAAGAAATTCGCTTTCTGACTGTTCCAGGTATAAATTAAAAGCCAATGAATAATGAGTGATCCAATGATTCTCAGGAAGGAGTTCAATCGCTATACGTAAATACTGTACAGAAGAAGTATAAGCAACAGATTCTTTAGCCTTTTTGCCAGCCTTTAAATTCAATTCAGCTAAATGAATTCGCTCATTTTCATCATAAATAATATTCACCCCTTCATTTAGTTGATCAACAATTTTAAAAATATGCTCTTCCAAATCTGTAGTATTTTCTAACAGCAAACGACCTATTTTTAAATGAATTGTTTGTTTATGGTCATCCTTAATTAATGCATATGCAGCTTGTTGCACTCTATCATGCAAAAATTTGAAAGAAGTCTTTTCGTCCGCTTTAAGCTGTTTATAATTATCATTCAAAGGCTGCACAAGCCCTTCAATGAGAGCCGCCGCTAATGCTGCTAATGTTTCATTTTGGGTTTGCTCATAGATAATAGCTAAAATCGACAAATCAAACTGATTCCCCATACATGCTGCTAATTGTAAGACGGCTGAGGTGTTTGAAGGTAATTTGTCAATCTTATTGGCCATTAATTCAACCACATTCGCCGTGATATTCTGGCCGGCTATCTGTTTAACATCCCATTGCCATTGACGTTGTTTAAAATCAAATTGCAATAATGCTTCTTGATAGAGTGTGTGCAAAAATTGATGCGTAAAAAAAGCATTACCTTGAGTTTTCTGGTGAATCAAATCAGTGAGCGGTTGAGATAATTGCGCTTCACATTTGAGACTATCTTGTAATAGTTGATTAATATTGGTTAGCTGCAAATTGTGAAGTTCAATGGTATTAATGCTAACATGTGCCTTTTGCAGTTCGTCTAAGGTCATGATGAATGGATGACTGCTACCTACTTCATTATCCCGATAGGCACCAATAATCAGCAGATGTTGGACCTCACCATCAAGCATGATACTTTTAAGCAAACGCAAAGAGGCGGAATCTACCCATTGCAAATCGTCGATAAATAAAATGAAAGGATGATTTTTATCACATAAGGCTTTAATAAAGTTGAGGAAAAATATCTGAAATCGATTTTGTGCTTCAGTGGGGCCTACTTCTATCACTTTGGGTTGAGAGCCAATGACTAATTCCAAATCAGGAATCACATCAATAATAATTTGGCCATTATTACCTACCGCATCAAGGATTCTTGTTTGCCAATTGGCCAAAGTACCTGTGTTTTCCATCAACAAATAACGACAAAACTCGTTAAATGCTTGCGTAATTGCAGAATAAGGGATATTTTTTTGGAATTGGTCAAACTTGCCTGCTGTAAAATAACCCCGTTTCTCAGTCATTGATTTATGAACTTCATGCACCAACGCTGTTTTACCCACGCCTGAATAACCGGCAACTAACATCATTTCAGTTTTTCCTAAACTGACGCGTTCAAAGGTTTGCAGGAGGGTATTAACTTCGTTCTCACGCCCATAGAGCTTTTGTGGAATCTGCAACTTGCCTGAAAAATCATTTTGAGCCAATTGAAAAGAAACAATCTGACTTGTATTAGCCAACTGCAAGGTGCATTTTTCTAAATCTGCTTTAACGCCAAAAGCAGATTGATAACGATCTTCAACATTCTTTGCCATCAGTTTCATCACAATATCTGAAACAACTTCAGGCACATCAGGATTAACTTCATATATTGGCTTGGGCGTTTTAGCGATGTGGCAATGAACCAACTCTAAAGAGCTTTCAGCTTCAAAGGGTAATTTACCGGTCAACAACTCATAAAAAGTCACCCCTAAAGAATATAAATCGGTACGATAATCCAAACTTCGATTCATGCGACCAGTTTGTTCTGGCGAAATATAAGGTAAAGTACCTTCGAGTTTTTCAGGGTTTTTGAGTGTAGGATTTTCTCGTGGTAAACGACTAGAAATACCAAAGTCAATGATTTTTAATTGACCTTCAGATTGATTCCAAACAATATTTGAAGGATTTATATCTTTATGGATAATATCAGCTTTATGAAGGTGTCCCAGACTTTCAGTCATTTGAAGGCTGAGAGGAAGAAAATGCTCAATGGGTAACTTACTTAGCGTTTTTAAAGCCTTGCCACCAAAATCTTCCAAGATGATGACCAACGTATTTTGATATTTTTGCAGACTGTAGACTTTGATAACACCCAATATATCCAAGCTTTTGGTTATCTTATATTCTTGTTGATAACGATTGAGAGCTTCTGAGGAAGGATAATCTTGCCTGAGCATCTTTAAGATAACAGGCAAACCATCTGTTTGACGCTTTCCTCGATAAACTATTGAGTTATTACTCTCATAAATGAGTTCAGAAACTTGGTAACCCTGAATAGATAGCATATGTAATTATTCTCCTACTACAAGAAACGCGTAGGTTGGAGTACACTTGGAAACTCCAACAATTTTAGTAAATTAACTTAAAATCTCAATATTTGATTGATATTAGCATCAAATATATTTTGTAGGGTAACCTATGTTCAAATTATATAGATAGATAGTTTGAACAAGAATATTACTTACTAATTATATAGGACTTACGTATTGATAAAAGCCCTATAATGAGAAAAAGATAATTTACAGTGAGATAATTTAGTTAAGTTGAGCACTGACAGTTTGTTGTACTATGTTAATGTACTTAAACTTTTTTCTCAGTGAATCTAAGTATCCACCAAGTTTAGTTGTTAAGTTAATTGAACTGTCGAGTGTTTTTATCTGATTAGGCTGCGCAACAAACTTATTTTGTAAGCGCGCTAGTAGACGTGAAAATTACTGCGCTTTTGGTATATGAGTGTGAAAAAGAAGTCAATCGCAGAATTACAGAAAATCCAATACTAAATTAATACGTTGACATTTTATTACTCCCAAACTTTGGTTTGGGAGAGCTGAAAACCAAAAATATTCTTTGATTACTTACTAATTTTCCTCGTCACGTTTAGTCAGAATTTCACAACCGTCAGCTGTGACTAGTACTGTATGCTCCCACTGCGCAGAGTAACTACGATCTTTAGTCACGACCGTCCAACCATCCCCCAAACGTTTAACATCGCGTTTGCCCATATTAATCATAGGTTCAATAGTAAATATCATGCCAGACTCAAGTAATGGACCAGTTTTTGGTTTGCCATAATGTAAAACTTGAGGTTCTTCATGAAAGCTACGACCGATGCCATGTCCACAATATTCGCGTACAACTGAAAATTTATTAGACTCTGCATAACGTTGAATGGCATGACCAATGTCTCCTAAATAATTGCCTGGTTTGACAGTTTCAATGCCTAAGCGTAAACATTCATAAGTTGTTTTAACAAGTAGCTTAACTCTACCCGCCGGTTCTCCAACAATAAACATTTTGCTGCTATCACCGTGGTAACCATCCTTAGTAACGGTGACATCAATATTAACAATATCTCCTTTTTTGAGTTTTCTATCATTTGGGATACTGTGGCAAACTTGATGGTTAACCGAAGTACAAATAGATTTTGGGTAACTTTTATAATTTAAGGGCGCAGGGACAGCTTTTTGAACATTAACGATATATTCATGACAAATTCTGTCTAATTCGTTGGTGGTTATCCCTTCTTGAACATAAGGGCCAATCATATCAAGCACATCCGCAGTTAAACGACCTGCAACACGCATTTTTTCTATTTCTTCAGGAGTTTTTATTAAAATAGCCATGGATAATTGTTAAAAAAGGATTGTTGTTATTGGTATTCTATGGTATAAAGCAACCGCCGTTGAGGCAAATACGATTTTTTAATATCACACATACATCGTCACATATATTGGGGTGCTCACGCAAGAGTCAATGTATGGGATGTATGGAGGATTAACCCAACCGGAGTATGTTATGTCAGGTATTTCAATGAGACAAATGCTCGAAGCAGGCGTTCATTTTGGTCACCAAACGCGCTACTGGAATCCCCAGATGGCGCCCTACATTTTTGGTGATCGCAATAAAATTCACATCATCAATTTAGAACATTCCCTTCCTATGTTCAATGATGCCCTCAATTTTATCGGTAAATTGGCGGCAAAAAAAGGCAAGATTCTATTTGTAGGCACGAAACGCGCTGCACAAGAACCTATTAAAGAAGCAGCCATGCGTTGTGACATGCCTTACGTTAACCGTCGTTGGTTAGGAGGGATGTTAACCAATTATAAAACAGTTAAATCTTCCATCAAACGTTTGAAAGACTTAGAGTTGATGGCAAGTGATGGCTCGCTCAACCTGCTGTCGAAAAAAGAAGCGTTGGCTCGCACCCGCGAACTTGAAAAATTGGAACGCAGTTTAGGCGGCATTAAAGACATGAATGGTTTGCCAGATGCACTGTTCATCGTCGACGTTGGCCACGAAAAAATTGCAATTCAAGAAGCTGTGAAATTAAGAATTCCTGTGATTGGCATTGTGGATACTAACAATAGTCCTAAAAATGTTGATTACATTATTCCTGGCAATGATGATGCTATTCGTTCGATTAGTTTATATGCTAATGGGGTTGCTGACGCAATTCTTGACGCACACCAAGCAAACTTGGTTGGTGAAGATGAATTTATCGAAATTGAGGATGCTGAAGCACCCGCGAGTGAAGAACAGGTAGAAGCGGTTGCTGAGTAAATTTTTTTCTCAGTAACTTAATGTTCCTTGCTTCCAAGCTCTGATTCTCATCTCTCAAAGTAGAGCTTGGGAGCAAGTTGATACCTGAAATATTAACGAGGAGTGCAAAATTTATTTTGCAAAATAAATTTTGCACTCCTTCATCCTAGTTTTATTCTGAATTTTGAATTCTGTATTGAAAAAAAAGAGGTTTACTATGGCAGAAGTAACAGCAGCCTTGGTGAAAGAGCTGCGTGAACGTACCGGTGCTGGTATGATGGAATGTAAAAAAGCGTTGGTAGAAACCAGTGGTGATATTGAGGCTGCCATTGATTTAATGCGTAAAAGCGGTCAAGCAAAAGCTGAAAAGAAATCAGGCCGTATTGCGGCAGAAGGATTAATCGTTGTTGAACAAAACGACAGTCATGCAGCACTTTTAGAAGTAAATAGTGAAACTGACTTTGTGTCTAAGGCTGATGACTTTAAAGATTTTTGTCAGGCGGTTGTGAACGCAGTGTTACGCGAGCAACCTGCAAATTTGGAAGCCTTAATGGCGGCCCAATTAGAAGGTAAAACAATTGAAGAAACGCGTAAAGATTTGATTGCCAAAATTGGTGAAAATGTTAATGTGCGTCGTTTTGCAGTTATTCCCGTCCCGAATAATGGTCAATTGGGCGTCTATTTACACGGTGCCAGAATTGGTGTGTTAGTCGACATACGTGGTGGTAGTACTGAATTAGCAAAAGATATTGCTATGCATATTGCAGCCAGCCGTCCAGTGTGTGTTTCTGAAGAACAAGTCCCTGCTGATTTGATTACTAAAGAAAAAGAAATTTACACTGTACAAGCTAAAGAAAGCGGTAAACCTGATAATATCATTGAAAAAATGGTAGAAGGGCGTGTTAAAAAATATTTGGCAGAAGTTACTTTGGTAGGTCAACCTTTTGTTAAAGACCCAGATCAAACTGTTGGAAAATTATTGCAATCAAAACAAGCGACTGTTGCTAGTTTTGAACGTTTTGAAGTTGGTGAAGGCATTGAAAAGAAAACAGAAAACTTTGCTGATGAAGTGATGCAGCAAGTCGGTGCCAGTTAATTTTTTGTCACTTAAATACCTTAGCGTGCAAAGCTTGTTTTGCTAGATGTTTTTGATAAAACTGCGGGTGCTGATTTGAAACCAGCACCGGCCTTTTCAAAAATTTTCCCACAAACTATTTTTAAAATTTTTCAATCTACAAAACGCTGACTTTATACCCAAAAAGCAGTTTTTGTCATGATTTTAGAAATCTTACTCATTATCCAAGAGATAGGCTTGGGTAAGTCAACTCCACCAGTATCTATGGCAACTGTGGCATGATGTGATTCATCCTCTTTCATCTGTTCTAAAATAGCACGAGTTTTATCATCTTGTGCAGGTAAACGCTGTAAATGTTCGTCAATATGTTGAACGACTTGTTTTTCCGTTTCTGCAACAAATCCTAAACTCCACTTATCTCCAGCTACACCTGCTAATGTGCCAATTGCAAATGATCCTGCATACCAAATAGGGTTTAATAAACTTACATGTCCATTAAGTTCTTGAACACGTTCGTGACACCATACAAGATGATCATTTTCTTCCATAGCAGAACGGTACATATTTTCTTTTACAATGTTTGTCCGTGCAGTGAGTGCTTGCCCTTGATAAAGTGCTTGAGCAGAAACTTCACCCGCATGATTGACGCGCATCAATCGCATAGAAAGTTGCTGTTCAATTGTTGTTAAATGAGTGTTTTCTTTTGGCTTTGCAGGGTTAGCACGTTGAGTAGCTAACGGTTTACCAAATAAAGTCCGCAGTCCTTGATCAAAATTGACAATCAGTTGGTCGGTACGATTTAATTTTTTCATATTTTAAGACCTAACGAGTAAAAACAGGTGATAAACGGTAAAAAATAACTTTTTTATGGATTGAAACTTGCATATTTTCATGTGGCATGGGAAAAAAGACAAGTTTACGTTTGACACAATTTTGAAATAAAAAATCTCAAAATACAACCGCTAATCAGATAAATTTAACCATTTAAATGTTAAAGGTTAGTAATTTTTTATTTATAGTCCCAAACTGTTCTTAAATGTATTAAGCATTAATTTTTTAAGCTTGAAATTTATAGTGCAACGCACTATTGTATATTTTGGACGATATTTACATTTAGGGGTAAATGTCCAAAAACTCTAATAATCATAAGGGGTGACAATTATGAAAACTTTCAGATGTAAAGCCACATTCATAGCGGTTACGCTCGCATTAGGAAGTGCTCCATTTGCAGCGTACGCAGACCTAGATAGTATTACACTAGGCATACCAAACCATAAAGATGGTGGTTCTTTTAATGATAAAAAGAACTCTTCCTACGAAGTGGTATTGGTCAGCCAAAGTGGTAATACTTGGAATTATAGAGTCAAAACGATGAATGGTTTTGCTCTAAGCCATTGGGTACTAGGCGTTCCTAGTTGTGACGGTCATTATGATTCTTATACTGGTGGTGCTGAAATTGGTAAAGATGGCAGCATCAAAGCTGAAGACTTTGTTGGTATTAAATGGAATTTTGAAGGTGACTTTACTATCGTTTTAGATGGTAATTATCCAGTGGCTTCTGTTCCTATGCTGGTTAAAGCTAATACTGGTTATGGTACAGGCACAATTATGGGGCCAGATTGTAGTGCTGGGGCTGAAGATAGCGGTAGTGGTGATGCAGGTGCTGGCGATGCAGGTATTGATGATACCAACGCAGGCAATACAGACACAAGTGATGATGGTGGTAGCAATATAAGTGATGCTGTAGATATTACTGCTGCTTACTGTGTTTCCAAATTTACAAGCGGTAGTAGTCAACATGTTATTGGTAGCATGTCTGGTTTTGCCAGCGATTTTGTTTTCACTGAAAGCAAAGGTGGTCGTCTCGTTGAATATAGTGATGGCACAGCCCATTTTTATGGTTCAGTGAAAGAAGTGACAAAATCTGGCGCTGACATTAATGGCGGTCGTAATCAGCTCTATATTGATGTCAAACTTGATGGTTTAACTAACATTCCGCCACAAGACCCCAAAGCTAAATGCGATAAGGATGAAGATAACGTTATTTGTCGTTATTATCCAACCGTCACTAGTGGTTCACTCACAGGGAAAGATGCATTTGAAGGTGGTGAAATGACCATCTCTCGTAGAGGCCCTGCATTCCAAGCTGGCCAAGGTGCAAACGCAAAGAATGGTAACTATGGCGCTTCCATGTGGTACAACTTCAGAACAGTTTCTCAACCTATCACAGGTGAAAAAACTTTTCCTTCATCAGGCAATGGTGACTTTAACATTGAGCTACATGACTGTACAGAAGAAATGGTCAAGGAAAAAGAAAAGGAAAGAGAAAAAAATAGTTGTTCAAGTGTTATCTATGCTGTGCATGATGGCAACTTGAATGATTCACAATTGCTAACAATTGATCCTTATGACAACTACAAAGTAGCTCCTTTAGGCCCTGAGTACAAGGGTTATGATTTGGAAGGTTTGGATATTAGTCCTGAATTAGATTTATATGCTGCTTCTGGTGATGATGCAAAAGGTCATCCTGCTGGTCATCTTTATAAAGTAGACAGAGCAACAGGTGGCTTAACTCCAGTTGGCCCTATTACTTTTGATTACGCAGGTCAAGCCATTTCTGGTAGAGAAATTTCTGGTTTATCATTCAACCCTGATGGTCAACTGTGGGGTTGGTCTGAAGAATGTGGTTTAATCAAGATTAATAAGGACGATGCTTCTGCTGAACTAGTTGTGCCTCACGTCGATGCAGCAACTGTATGTGCTGATCCTAATCCTGCAAATTATACTGCTCATGTTGAAGATTTGACTTGGGACGAAACAGGTACCTTTATTTACGCAGCAGAAGGTAACAGATTGTGGAAATTTACCTACGCCTCTGGCATGTTAGAACTCGCGGCAACTATGCCAAAAGGTATTGGTGCTGTTGAAATGATGGAAACGATTCCTGGTGGCGCAATCTTAATTGGCCAACAAAATAAGACTGCCAATTTGGGTATCCAATCTTTTAATCCTGAAACAGTGCAAATTGAAGCGGGTGTCAATGTGCAAACAGGTGATTACTACGATATCGAAGGTGTTGCCTGGCCTAAATGTACTGCACAATAATGTAACTACTTGTTATTAAGCGTTATATTTTAGCCAGTAAAATTATACGGGAACTCGTATTGGGTGTCCCGTATAGTTGTTTTTAAATCTGGTAAAATTAGTAAATAACCTTCTGATTTTTTGAATTAACGGTTTTATCTATAAATTTCATAAATCAATGTGCTGGTATAACATGCTTTAATTTAAAACGGGAGTAGAAAGATGATTAAAAATCACTGGTTAATAGGCACAAGCCTGTTACTATCCTTCACTAACTATGCTTATGCACTGCCTGCTAATAATGATGTAACGGGTGCTACGATAATTGGTGCCCTGCCTTATCAAACCTCTCAAAATACAGGCGACGCAAACCGTACGCCAGAGGAAATGAAACCCAGTTGTGCAGGCACAGAAAGTACCGTTTGGTATCAATACAACCCTTCTGCTGATCAAAATGTGCGGATTGACACGTTTGGTTCAAATTATGATACGGTTATATCTGTTTGGACAGGTGAACCATTAACAGAAATAATTTGTAGAGATGATTCACATGACACATTGCAATCTCAAGCAGCGGTACACGTCAAAGCCAATACAACTTATTATATTAATATGGGTGGTGTTGGTGAAACTTCAGGGGATTTAACAGTTAACATCGCACAACTACCGGATTTACAAAACGATAACCTTGCTCAAGCCGTTATAGTCGACCAAGTACCTGGTTCGTATCAACAAAGCACGGTTGGTGCAACGAATGAAACTGATGCCACCGCACCCAGTTGTGCTACCACAGGCGCTGATGTATGGTTTAAATATACTGCTGATGCTGATCGTATTGTAGTTTTCAATACCTTTGATTCTGATTTCAACACAGTTTTAAGTGCTTGGGCAGGAAATGGTCACCCACTCACAGAGATAGATTGTAATGATGATGGCACCATTGAAAGTGCCCAATCTCAAATCAGTCTACCTGTGTCAGCGGGTCAAACTTATTATATCAATGTTGCTGGTATACGAAGCGATGGCGCATTATTTCCAGAATCAGGGTTAGCCACTTTAAGTACTGCTTTGCCCGCAGTGCATGATGATTTGGCAAATGCAGTGAATATTGACAATTTACCTTTCAATGCGACACATTCCGCCGCTGGCGCTACCTTGGAAGGTGGAGAAACTGGGCCAAGTTGCGGTGGTGTCACCAGTGCCAGTGTATGGTATCAATATACCCCCAGTGCTGATGAAAATATTAGCTTTGACACATTGAGTGCCGACTACGATACCGTTTTATCGGTGTGGACAGGTAATGGACATCCTTTGACTGAAGTGGGTTGTAATGATATGGCTATTCATAAGGAAGATTTTAATCAGTCACAAGTAGCTATACCACTGACTGCAAATACGCCTTATTATATTAATGTCAGCACCAATTTCAGTGCAACGCCTGGCTCAGTAACGTTAAATATCAAACCTATTGTCAATGACATCAAAATCAATAGTCAACCTCAAAGTACCACAATTAATCGTGGTGAGCCAGTCACTTTAAGCATTCAAGCAACAGGTGCCATCCCCATTTTATACCAATGGTATCAAGGTAATGTGGGCGATACTTCAACTCAAGTTGGCACAGACTCCTTTGAACTTGTTTTAAAATCTTTAGTAGACACAACAAGCTATTGGGTGAAAATGACTAATGAAACAGGTGAAATGTGGAGTGAAGCTGTCACTGTCACCGTCAATCAGGTTTCTAATGGCAAAAAGCTATCCATTGATGGGAGTGAAAGTACTGCCAACGCACATTTTGCAGGATTGATCACTGGTGGCAACCAAATGGCTAATACGCTCAGCTTAACTCAAGATAAAGCAGCGCGAGTGGTCATGAACGTATATCCTGCCGCTGAGCATATTGGTAGTACGGTTAATATTATTATGTTTGCTAACTATGATGGCAATAACTACATGCGCCAAGGTAGTAAATGGATTGGATGGGATGGTAATCCGGCTAATTTGACAGTTGGAAAATCTAACGTAACGCTTACAACATCGCAAGAAATCTTGTTATTCAGTGGCTATTTAACTGAGCTGTCTTTAGGTAACGTCAAAGCTTACGCTGGCTACCAACTGGACAATGGAGATATTTTCTATGGTAAAGATGCACCAGTAGACTTAACAATATTGCCTTAAAAGCAGGATAAAACGGCCGGTGCAGGTTTGTAACCTGCATCGAATGGGGAATATTACAATTGAAAGTCCTCAGTTAGCGTGCGCATCTGAGGATTTACCAACAGTTTCTTTGAGTAAAGATAACAAATTGTTGATGGTCACTAAGTTAGGGACAGACATAACCAGTCTGCCCTTAAAAAATCTAACGTATTCAGAAGCTATAGATTTGTTCCAGAATTTAATCTTTACATTCCAAATCTTTAACACATTTACCTGCCATACTACCACTTGTGCAGGTATCTCTTGTCGTACACCAAGTTGACATACCTAATTTGCAACAACATTCACTACAATTTGAATTGTCAATTTTGGACATATCAAATTCGTAACGAGCATTAATAGGTGCAAAATTTAAGTTTGCCGCATCACGACTTGCTTGCATCGCAGATGACTGAAAATATTGAGAAAAATCTGTCTGTGCATGGCTATTTAGCACTAATCCAAACAAAAGAAAGCTTATGCCAATACCCAAATATAGTGTGCGTTTCATAGTCAATTCATCCTATCATCAAAATAGAAAAATTAGTATATCGTCTTAACGTAAATTTTTAAACCAACATATACATCACTGAGAAATTAAAATAATTTATTATATTTGTTTCAATAAATTTTCCAGATAGTTTAAGTATACAACAGCCATAAATATAGATAAACTGCAAAAATTAACTTTTATTTAGCTGCATAGCCTTATTATACTCCCTTGTATTAAATGGAAAATTTCATGCATATAGCCAAATTACTACCATCAAATATTTTATCCTCGCAAGCACGAAAACCAACAGGCTTAATTGGTTGTTATATCATGACCAAACTGTTTAACCACGGTAATGCAGATATTAATGCTTTTGTTAAAGAAACGCTTGAAGTACAAGGCAATGATAGCATTTTAGAAATTGGTTTTGGGCCTGGTAAATTAATTAATGCAATCGCTGAAATAACGGCAGATGGTATTGTCGAAGGTATCGACTTTTCAGCAGTCATGCTAAGTCAAGCACAAAAAATTAATAAACACCATATTTTAAACGGGAGAGTGAGGTTACAAAAGAAAGAGTGTCGCCAACTACCTTTTAAGACGGATTTATTTGATAAAGTATGTTCTACTAACACATTATATTTTTGGAAAACACCTGAAGAATACTTTGCTGAAATGCTCCGAGTATTAAAGCCAAACGGTAAAGTTGTCATTGGTTTTCGTGATGATAAGCAAATGAAAGGTTTAAATCTCAGTAAAGATATCTTTAGCACTTATTCATGTGGAGAAGTTGCTGGCTTGCTATCAAATGCAGGATTTACTGACGTAAAAATATTAGAAAAAGAAGGTAAGCCGTTTCTTTCTTATTGTGCGATTGGAAATAAACCTCAACGTTAATCAGTATACTTTGTTTTAAACAGGCACAGAAACTTGTTTCAAAATAGTTTCCACCACATTTTCTCCTGTCAATCCACTAAAATGAGCTTGTGTATCTATTTTCAGACGATGAGCAATGACGGGGGCTGCAATTTCTTGGATATGATCAGGAGTGACAAAAACCATTTCATTGAATAATGCCAATGCTTGAGCTGTTTTCATCAAGCTCAAAGAAGCACGAGGACTTGCACCCATTTGCACACCAATTGCGGTGCGCGTAGCGGTTACCAACGCAACAATATAATGTTTTAGTTCTTCGCTAATATGAACCATTCGAACTGCTTGCTTCAACTGTTCTACTTCTTCGCGAGTTGCACAAGATTTTATTTCTGTTATTTGTTGATGATTTGACAAGATGTTGACTTCCTCAGCCTCAGAAACATAACCCAAACTGAATCGCATAGCGAAACGATCCATTTGTGCTTCTGGCAAAGGATAAGTACCATGAAATTCTATAGGATTTTGAGTGGCAATGACAAAAAATGCTTCACCCAATTCGTATTTTTTGCCATCCAGACTAATCTGCTTTTCTCCCATTGCTTCTAATAATGCGGATTGAGTTCTTGGAGAAGCACGATTTATCTCATCTGCAAGTAAAATTTCAGTAAAAATTGGACCTTGGTGAAAGCAAAAATTTTGTGCTTGGGGATCAAAAATAGAAACGCCTAGAATGTCAGAAGGTAAGAGATCAGGTGTAAACTGGATGCGTTGAAATGTCATGTGTAATGATTGCGCCAAGGCTTTTGCCAAAGTTGTTTTACCTGTGCCAGGTAAATCTTCCAACAGCACATGTCCACCACTGGCAAATGCAGCTAGTAATATTCTAATTGCATTGGATTGCCCTGTAATAACAGTTTCAAGGCCCTCTTTGATTTTTTGATAAGTATTTAATACAGAAGTAAAATCAGAAGACATTAACTTCATTCCCTATTGTTTATAAAAAAAACACGATATTTAGAAGAGATTTGATAACGTTCACGGGACTTCTCTGTTTCTAAGAACGATTCAATGCCTCAGCGAGACTGATTGTTAATTGTCCCAACGCATTTGGTCTCCATAAGCTCTCCGTACCATTACGCTTCGCTACTTCGTCACCCGAGTCCATTTGACACTGAGGTTTGTTCAAAAATCTCGAAAAACGCACAATATAGCATAGTAATCAGCCAAGTAGGGTGAGTTAGCAACAGAGTAACGCATCCTACATCCTGCATTAAGATGGTATAACTAATTTTTGCAAAAAAAACCCGACAAATCTTAGACTTGTCAGGTTTATTGGACTACTAAAAAAACTCTGCTTATTTTTTATCAGACAAGCTATATACGTAAGCAGCTAACAAATGAACTTTGGCCTCACCCAGAAAATCACCGTGGGCTGGCATTACACCTTGACGACCATTTTTAAGGGTCTCAAGTAATTCTGCTTTTTTGCTACCATATAACCAAACATCATCAGTCAGGTTAGGTGCACCCACAGCAGCCATACCAGTACCAGCAGGTGTGTGACAGGCCATACAAATGCCATCAAATTTTGTTTTGCCTTTAGCAACTTTATCTGCATCTACGGTTTGGCCAGACAAACTTAAGACATATTCTGCTACATTTTCAATATCTTCATCTGTGGCTAAACCATTTGCCTGTCCATTAGGCATGACTGCTTGACGACCGTTGGCAATAGAAGTCTTAATCGCTTGTGGCTCACCACCCCATAACCAATCATTGTCAGTTAGATTAGGAAAGCCTTTACTGCCGCGTGCGTCCGAGCCATGACACACATTACAATAGGTCATGAACAAACGTTTACCCATGGCTACTGCATGATTGTCTTTGGCTAAATCTTCAACGGGCTTATCCAAAAAGACAGCATATAGTGGGTCATATGCATTTTTTGCTTCTTGCATTTCCTTTTCGTATTGACCAATTTCTGACCAACCCAAATAGCCTTTAAAAGAGCCTAAACCTGGATATAAGGCCAGATAAATTAAGCCAAAAATTAAGGTGATAATAAACATCCATAACCACCATCTAGGTAAAGGATTATTAAACTCTTCTAAGTTTTCATCCCATACGTGACCCATGGTTTTTACTTCTTCTTGAGACTTGGGGCGATCACCTGACATCCATAATATCAGTAAAAAACAGAGAAGAATACCACCAAGCGTACCTGAAATAATAAACCATTCCCAGAAATTACTTGTAAACAATTCTGGATCAAACATGTTTTTTCTCCTTGTCCGTTGATTCAAGTGCGTCATCGTCTTCGTCAACGACTGATTGGGCTATATCTTCATAGTGTTTTTTACGCTTACCACTAAATGCCCAAAACACGATCCCAAAAAACAGGATCGCGACGATGACTGTCCAAATAGGTTGGAAAGTAACCAAAAATTCCACGATTATCTCCGTGTCTTAATCGTAGTGCCTAAATTTTGTAGATAGGCAATCAGTGCATCGACTTCTTTTTTGCCTTCTAACGCTTTAGACGCATTATTGATTTGTTCCTCAGTATAAGGATGACCAAACACGTCTTTCAAAGTACGCATTTTCTTTTGAATCAATGGATCATCTAAATCTTTGGTCAACATCCAAGGATAACCTGGCATGACAGATTCAGGGACCACACTGCGTGGATCTCTTAGGTGTTCACGATGCCAATCGTCACTATAACGTCCGCCTACACGATGTAAGTCAGGCCCAGTACGCTTTGAACCCCACTGGAAAGGACGATCATAGACAAACTCACCTGCGACTGAGTAGTGGCCATAACGTTCTGTTTCTGCCCGAAAGGGACGAATCATTTGTGAATGGCATACATAGCAGCCTTCACGAACGTAAATGTCACGTCCAGCAAGTTCTAGCGCGCTGTAAGGCTTCAGTCCTTCAACGGGTTCAGTCATAGTTTTCATGAAAAACAAGGGCACAATTTGGACTAATGCTCCCACACTGACCATGAAGATGATGAGAATAATCATCAGACCAATATTTTTCTCGACTTTCTCATGTCCTGTTGACATTCACTTTTCTCCTTAGTGTGCGTGGGCCAATGGGGCAGGAATGGCATCTTTCACATCTTTGGGATCATAACCGACAACTGTCATGAAAATGTTATATGCCATAAGCAACATGCCCATTAAGAAGGAAACGCCGCCTAAGAAACGAGTGACGTAGTAAGGGTGCATGGCTGCCACAGATTCTGCAAAGCTATAGGTCAAGGTGCCATCATCATTAACTGCACGCCACATTAACCCTTGCATAATACCAGATACCCACATTGCTGAAATATAGAGCACGATACCAATGGTGGCTACCCAGAAGTGAATTTCAACGAGTTTCATGCTGTAAAGTTTACGTCCAACAAGGCGTGGGATGAGATAATATAAACTACCGATGGTCACTAACGCCATCCAGCCTAATGCGCCAGAATGTACGTGGCCAATGGTCCAATCCGTGTAGTGAGATAAGGCATTAACGGTCTTAATGGCCATCATGGGACCTTCAAAGGTAGACATACCGTAAAAGGAGATAGACACAATCAAGAAGCGAATAATAGGATCGCTACGCAGTTTTTCCCAAGCGCCAGATAGGGTCATAATGCCATTAATCATCCCACCCCAAGAAGGTGCTAATAAGATCAAAGACATTACCATACCTAAGGATTGAGTCCAATCAGGCAATGCGGTGTAATGTAAATGGTGAGGACCCGCCCAAATGTAGGTAAAAATCAACGCCCAAAAGTGAACAATGGATAAACGGTAGGAGTAAACAGGTCGGCCTGCTTGTTTAGGCACAAAATAGTACATCATGCCTAAAAATGCGGCAGTTAGGAAGAAACCGACAGCATTGTGACCATACCACCATTGCACCATTGCATCTTGCACCCCCGCATAAGCAGAGTAAGATTTCCAACTGAGAAAGTCTACTGGCACTGCAGCACTATTTCCTAAATGTAAAATCGCCACCGTAATAATAAAAGCGCCGTAGAACCAGTTGGCGACATAAATATGCGGTGTTTTACGTTTAACAATGGTGCCAAAAAAGACAATAGCGTAAGTTACCCAAATTAAGGTGATAAGAATATCAATAGGCCATTCAAGTTCAGCGTATTCTTTGCTAGACGTAATGCCTAAAGGTAAAGTAATCACAGCTCCGATGATGACTAGTTGCCATCCCCAGAAAGTGAGGGCTGCTAGTTTGTCAGAAATGAGCCTGACGTGACAGGTCCGTTGAACAACGTAGTAAGAGGTTGCAAATAACGCGCTACCGCCGAAAGCAAAAATAACTGCGTTGGTATGTAATGGTCTTAATCGACCAAAACTAAGATAAGGTATGTCAAAATTGAGCCAAGGCCAGGCAAGTTGAGCTGCGATAAAAACACCTACAGACATCCCAACAATACCCCAGACAATTGTCATAATGGCGAACTGTCTAACGACCTTATAATTATAGGTTGTTTGCTCTGCCATCTGTTTCTCCCGAGTCGTTAAAGATTTTAGATTAAACTGGCTTTTTCTCTAAAAGTTTTAAAGCCAGCATTCCCCCGAACAGCTAATAGTATCAGCATATTTGCTACTTCTGTCATGCCTTTGACAACCAAGCATCGCCTATTTGTGCTACTCACGTTCTTGTAGATCGATTTATAGTAGAAATGCAGGTAACAAGCTTTAGTTATCTAGCAACGGTGAGGCTATTTTACACTGCAATGGGTTGGATTGCTATGCTCAGTCACGGCTTAATCAAATTTAATGTGAGCGCTTTGAATCATAGCTAAAGCAAAAGGTATATATACTTAAATAGGACAGTCATTTATAAATTATTATGGATATTACTAACAAAAATAAGCGGGAGGTTTTCAGATATGGCAGGACATCCTATAAACATCGCGGCAATTCCATACGCAAACTTTAACTTACCTATTGAATTTGCTAGATAAACAAAAAAACCTGCAAATTTAATATTCCGCAGGTTTAATCTATCTATAACTTACTAAGAACCTGTTTAAAGTCTTTGAAAAAGTATAAAAGTTGTTCGATAATGGTGGAATGAGAAAAACATACCCAAGCGACCTAAGTCGCAAACAATTTGAACAAATCCAACCTTTTCTAGAAAGAGCTCGCAAACGTACAAGTCTAAGGAAGGTAGAACTTTATGAAATCTTTTGTGCAGTATTGTACGTACTCAAAAGTGGTTGTCAGTGGAGAATGCTACCAGAAGGTTTTCCTAAATGGCA
>JADGDF010000306.1 GCA_016745055.1 Thiotrichaceae bacterium
TACACATTCACCATCTCTTCAAATAATTCTTTATTTACCCCTAAATAGCGTTTAAACCTTTCATTTGATAAAACTTTCAGTTTTTCGTAATTCATATTGCTTTCTTATGGACTTGTTTAGTTCCTATAACCACTAGTTTAACTTTTCTCCCTATTGTTTCAATACCTTATTTCGCAATAAGTCTAATATCTGACAAACTTTTGACTTTTTCAATGACTTTAAACAGGTTCTTAGCACATAACAATGGAATTCAGCCGCGCAATGTAATGGAGTCAGTTGGAATTCCATTGTTGGGCAGCGAGCGCAGCAAAGTCCGCCAAACGTCATAGCTGTACGGCACAAACGAAGCGCAGCGTAGTTTGCGTCCAAACGAGCGCCTTGTTATACGATTTTCGCTTCATTAATGGAGCGCACAAATTTATTAACCTCATCTTTATATTCTGTTGGGTTATATCCGTTCTCACAGTTTGCATGAACATATCCACCATACTTCATGCCCAAATACTCAAATGTATTTTTTAAAGAGTTTAGGAATGAGTTATCGGCATCATCACTAATTGATGTACATGCGATATACGCAGTTTTATTCCTTAGCTTGCGACCGATATCTTTTAATTCATCTACATCTAAAAAATCAGATGTTCTATCAATAAAGATTTTCATTTGAGCACTAGGTCCATACCAGTAGACAGGCGTTACAAAAATTATTATTTCATAATCCAACAACTGATTCATCACGGAGATAAAATCATCATTGATGTTTTTATGATCATAGTCATAAGGGCTTATCACTTTTTCTGAAAGATTAATGATCGGCATATCTAAATCATCAGCAATCCAGTCAATTAATTTTCCTGTGTTACCATTTCGTCTAGCGCTTGCGAATAATGCTATTGCTTTTCTCAAATTCAGCTCCTTTAATTCGTATAACGTTCAAGTTAAGGGGCTCGCGACGTTTTTTTGCGAGTCCCGCTTGAACGACTGGTTATACCTTATCTCGTTAACAAGCTCATTCAGTTCATAAGCATTAGTTATTGTAGCGAAATTCTTACCACCTAAGTCTTTAACAATAAAAGGCTTAGCTATTTTAGGGAACTGCCAAATAATTTTTAGCAGTTGCGGTATTATTTTAATTTCAGAGCAATTATTTGGTAGCTCTGGCCTCAATGTAAATAGATACTTCCAGTTTCTTTTAATGCATCGAATTAAACATATATGGCGCGGATAATCTAAGAAAATAATTAGGTCTGATGATTGGCGCGCAATCAAAGAGACGCCTTCAATCACCCACTCTGATTTATCAACCAACTCTTGCTCAAGTTGCCTTCTTTTATCAGATGGCGTTTTTTTCCAATTTGGCATCCAAACAACCTTATCCAGTCCATAGACGTCTAATTTAAGACTACCCCTAGCTCCTTAGCTAAAGTTGTTTTACCGCTTCCTGCATTTCCAGTTATGTGTATTCTCATAAATGAGAGGTATAACGTTTTGATAAGCGGCGCAGCTTTTTGCGTCCGCTTTATTAAATTGTTATGACTTCAACCAATTTTTAAATTCAGGGTCTGTATCTTTCATGTCTTCATAGATCCATCCCATGCGATCAAGATACTAAACCTTAGGAACAAGAGACCAAAAATTACCAAAAGCAATTATCCAAAGATCGTTTATATACAAACCATAAATTAAGATGGGTAAGCCGAGAGCAGTTAAAGTATGAGCCATTTTTATATGATGAATAGGAATATCAAGAGATTTCTTTCTCAAAAATATTCGTTCACCAAAAACCCCTTTGGAGGCCAATTGTCTGTATTGTTCGGAACGCCAAATGTTCTTGGATTGTACCAAACTCGTAACTCGTAAGGCGGATAAGCGTTAGCGTCATCCGCCATTCGGAGAGATTGCACGAAACTTAATTATTCTGCTTTGATTTGGTGGATGGCGCTACGGTTTATCCCATAGGCATCAATTTAAGAAATTCCTTGTCTGATTGGATTCAAACTGGTTAATATTTAGAGTAACAATAACGGATGAATCGAATGCCTGTTTT
>JADGDF010000017.1 GCA_016745055.1 Thiotrichaceae bacterium
TAAATTTTTAACAGAGATTTTGGAATGCTCAAAAGTATTGTCACTTAATATATCCGGATCATCAACGTTATGATGCTGTTCATGTGTGGTTAAACGTTTGATGAGAGGAACATTTAATAATTCTGGTTGTAAATAAGTTGTAATCCTTGCAATGACATCTTCTTCATGTGTTGGTTTCAAAATATAATCAACACCTTTGTTAATAAAAGCCTTCGCTATATCTTCAGGTTTATTGGAGGCACTGAAAAATATAATAGGAATGTGCTGTGTATGTTTATCTTTTTTTAAATAATGGCTTATTTCAAAACCGTTCATGCCTGGCATATAGATATCCAGCAGAATAAGATGTGGCTGAATATGACTGGCAATATGAAGACCGTCGAGTCCATTGGATGCACTGAGTATATCAAGGTCAAAATCACGTAAATGGTGAGCAACCAATTGTACGTTAAAGTTGTCGTCATCAATGATTAACAGTGAGGGGCAGGAAGACGTTGGGTTGGGCTTGATGTCTTTTAATTCTGGTATAGGAATATCTACTGGAAAAAATTGTTTTAAAAATGCTTGTAATTGTACTTTATTTGATGTTTGAAGCAACGTAAGTGCTTGTTCTGTAAATAGTGGATATTGGCCTTCTTGCTGTAATATATCTAATTGTTGCCTTAATGCCAGTAAACGTCCTAACAATGCATTTTGCCAACAAATTTGTAATATATCCAAAGGGGGCGCTACTGCTTGTATATCAGAGATGATTTGGATACAGTTTGTTTCTGTCCAATGTAATACAGGCAAACTCAGATTAAAATAAAAGCGACTACCCGTTGATGAACTTTCTATTTGCAGTTGACTGTCCATTTGTACCAATAATTGTCTGACGATGCTCAATCCTAATCCTGCTCCACTTTGTCCTAAAGTATTCCCTCTTTCAAATGGACGTAACAAGCGATCCCGTTCTTCAGGCGGAATGCCAATACCCGTATCAATCACTTCAAACATTAGCACCGCTTCATGATTCTCAGTTTTAAGAACTTTAAAATTAAGTTTCACATAGCCTTCTTGAGTGTATTTAACCGCATTAGTTAACAAATTCAGTAAGATTTGTCGTAAGCGCAGTTTGTCCACCCGAATTTCTGCCGGCATTTTTTCTGGTGAGTGAAATTCAAATTGCAATCCTTTGGATTGTGCCTTTAATTTCATGATGGTGGTGATGTGCGTTAGTAATTCAGGTAAATTGCAGCTTGTCGGAGTCAGTGTCAATTTCAACTGTTGATTTTCTAAACGAACGGTATCCAATACGGAATTTACTAATTCGTGTAAATGTTCGACGCTTTGTCGAGTAATTGCCAGATTTGAACGTTGCTCCATGGACAGTTTACTGTCTTGCAACATGTTCAAGTAGCCTAGAACATTTTGTAATGGGGAGTTGAGTTCGTGACTCATGTCAGCAAGAAATTGCTGTTTGGCACGATTAGCGACTTCAATTTTTTCTTTAGCTTCCTGAAGAACTTTATTTTGGGCATGACTCCGTTCAAGTAAACCATGTAAAAATTGCAGAAATTTTACGGCAAGATAGCCAGTAATACCACTATGCACTGTCAGTAACATAACGGTTAATACCCATGTTTGTGGCTTATGGATATGGGCTTGATAATCAAGGTTGTAAACAAGGTAGTCTTGCATCACAAGTATTCCTATTGTGCTTAACACCATTGCTATAAATGTCACTGTGAACCAACCCGCCCGTTCTCCTAAAAATAAAATGGCAACGAATGTAAAGGTAACCATTGCGGTTTTGGCATTCATTGCAGGCCCAAACTGGACTAAGTGCACTATGATTGAAACCCAAGCAGCCACTAATACCCAGCCAACACGCCATAAATAACCGATTTTGTGACGGTAAATCCATAAAATCCATAGGATGGCAATGGCTGTCAACCTTACCATGTAATAAAACTTCCATCCATAATCAAAAATGTGAAAAGTGATGAATGTAATTTCTACAAGAGAAAACATTGCAGATAAAAAAATGAACTGGTTGATTAAATGACTGCGAAATTGTTTGATTTCTCTGCTAGAAAATATGTTTGTATCCATCATCTACCTATATTTACATATTAATAAAATTTATATAAAAATTCAAAATATTTGCCATATCTTAGGTAATAAATAGGTTGTCGTGCAGTTTAAGTCTTTGATATTTAATCTATTTAAAAATTTGTGCGGCAAAGTCAAATATTTGTGCGGCAAAGTCAAGTATGGGGGCATTTTCTTTGATATAAATTACTTGAGTGAAAATTTTTCTAAAATGTTTGAAGAAGTATTTTCTTTCGTTGAATAAACCTTGCCTAATTTTTAACTAAGTTTACGGTTATTGCATTGACTGGTTCCCCACCCTATTAGCTTAAAGAGGGGAAAAAAGATTGATTAGAAGTATTTTTGAATTCCGAAATTCATTATTTTTGAGAAAACACTATGAAAATAAACATGTTACATTTAAAAAAGTATTTGATGCTTTTAGCAAACATCGTGCTGCTATTAGGACTAATTTTTTCTAACCCAGTTTGGGCAGCATGTAACTACGATATTGGTGATCACAAATTTATATGTTCTTTTAATGGCAACAGCCATAGTACTCAGGCTGCGTGTGATAGTGGTTGTGTTGCTACCCCTGTTATTTCGCAACCTGTAAATGTTCCAGTTTACACCTATACAGTAAAAGCCCAGATAGCTGGAGGAGAAGGGGGGTGTATTCGGGAAGTAGCAAGTAGTGATTGTAAAAGCAGTCATATTTATGAAAAGGTCGAACAAGATACACCGTTTATGTTTCAAGTTTCTCTTAATGAAGGTTATACATTTTCTGAGTGGTCAGGTGATTGTAAGGGCCGCAGTGCTGGTTTAGCAACAATGACAACAACAACTTATGAGGTGGAAGAGTTTGGGGAAAAGGTATTTATCTGCACCGCCGTTTTAGAGAAAAAAAAGACGCCAGTAATAATAGAAGAGCCCACCATTCCTGTTGAAACACCAGTAAAAAAAGCTCAAACAATTTACTTTGGCGATATAGCAGAACAAATACCAGGTAGTCCAAACATTTCTCTCAGTGCTCAGGCCTCTTCAGGCTTATCAGTTGATTTTAGTTTGGACAGTGCAAGTAGGGGCTGTGAATTATCAAGCAATACTGTAAAAAACGTAAGCGAAGGTATTTGTATTATTCATGCCCACCAAGCGGGTAATGATGAATATGAGCCTGCTCCCGAAGTCACCCAGCGTTTTACAATAAAACCCCACATAGTAAAAAAGGAACAAACAATTCAGTTTGATAGCATTGCGGATCAAATGGCAGGTGATTCAGACATTTTTCTCAGTGCTCAAGCAAGTTCAGGATTATCGGTTGATTTTAGCCTAGATAGTACGAGCAGTGGGTGCGAATTATCTGCTAATACTGTAAAAAATGTGAGTGTGGGGATTTGCATCATTCATGCTAACCAGGTGGGTAATGATGAATATGTGTCTGCACCAACAGTGACACAACGTTTTAACATCACTGAAAAACATGTTACTCAACCATCACAAACGATAACTCTTGATATTTTACCTAATAACAACGGAATTGATTCAAATTGTGAATTAATGGGCAATGCTATTAATCTGAATGGCATTGGAACATGCACTATTCAAACTAAACATATAGGTCAGGTTTCTAGTCATGTAAATATCACTTTAAAAGAAAAACCTATAGTTAATCAACCTATGACATTTAGTTTAGTGTCAGGCAGTCCAGATTGTAGTTTGGATAACAATAGTATCACTATTAATACAACAGGGACTTGTACTATCCAAAATGAACAAGGCAGTAAAGTCATTGGTAATACAGCCTTTTCTTTAAGTGAGTCACTTAAACCTTATCTACCTCTAAGTTTTAATTTGAAAGCAGAAACTGTTGTCAACAGTGAAATTTGTAGTTCAGAAGAGCCTAAAATAATAGTTGCAATAGAATCCCCCGTATTGCAAACATTTAATGTATGTTCACCAACGACTATTGCTTCCGATGATCTGACTATTCCTGTTATTCCTGATTCCACTAATAATACTTCTACTTCGTTATCATCAGCTACTTTACCCACTGTAGTTGCACAAAATGGTGTTGCAGATAGTGTCATGTCAAATCATAACCAAACTACTCATAATCTCACAGTGACAGAAAAAGGTAGCGTATCTGGCGGAGAAATGTGTGGTTATACTAAAAATGAAGGGATACTTTCTGATATTACGATTTGTAAGGATGGCACGGTTGAAGGTGGCATATTATCTGGCAATATTAAAAATGAAGGGATTGCAAAGAATCTTGAATTTACTGGCAACCAATTTATTGGTGGTACATTGCAAGGTGAAATAGCAAGCATCAGTCTCATGCAAGATGTGACATTAGATAAAAACACGGTATTAGATGGCGGCGAAATGGCAGGGACAATCAAGTGCCTTTCTTCAGAAACTTCTATTTTAAAAAATGTCACTACCAAAGCATGTACTGAAATCATTGGTTGTAAATTAGATAACACAACGCAAAGAGAGATTGATAGAAACTGCGCGCCTACTGATATTATTTTGAAGTTAGGAACAGAAGAAAAACAACCGCTTATTGAAGAAAAGGTTGAAAAACAAGAGCAGACGATTACCTTTGAAGAAATTCCTGGTAAAGCATTTTCTGACGAACCTTTTGAGCTTGAGGCAACGTCTGATTCAGGTTTACCTATAACATTTAGTTTAATGCCAACGAGTTTGGGATGTGAATTAGGAAGTAATGTTATCACAGTAACGAATATTGGTCGTTGTGTAGTTAAAGCAGAACAAATTGGTAATGAAACATTTGCACCTGCTGAAGTTATGCAAGAGTTTGCAATTAATAGAGCCTCGCAAACAATTATATTCAGTGAGGTGTTTGATTCAGATAACCAGGCTATTTCTTTTGAAGAAAAGGGGATTAGTAGTCAAGCTTATTGGCTCAAAGCAACCTCAACCTCTGGATTACCTGTGACTTACAATTTAGCTTTTGAAAGTGTCAATTGTGATTTAGGTGATATGGAAGGTAATTATTACATCACTGCTGAAGATAGAGCAACCTGTATTATTGAGGCTAATCAAGTAGGCAGTGAGCATTTTGAAGAAGCTGAAGCGGTGACACTGGTTTTTTTTATCATACCAGAAAACTCTATCTGTGAAGAAGCAGGTAATTTTTGGCATGAAAATAAGTGTCTAATTTTGCCTGAGCTTGAAAATGCGGGGGTTGATAGTACAGGACGGCCTATTGATTCAAAAGCTATTTTAAAAGGTGGGGTATCTATCAATGGCGCAGCTATGCAACAACAGGTAACTATATCCTTAAGTGATATGCCTGTTGATGTCTTAGTAGCAGGAAATATCCAGTTTGATGAAGAAGATATTGGTAAAACGGTTGATATGGTTGTCGCTGCTACTTATTCATTAGCTTTTCCACAGAAGGGTATTATTTATTATGATTATAATGATGGTCAGATAGATGTTTGGGATGGAAATATAGCTAATTTAGATGCTTATGAAGCTCAATATGAAATCACTACGGAAAATTTGCATTTTTCAATGCCTTTATTTAGTGCGACGTTTGAAAAGAAAGCTTATATAGCAGGTAAGATATTGATTTCCCTTGGTTATCGAATGTTTGACGATAGTTTTAAATTTAATAACGACCTCATTACTATTGAGATAGTGAAGTAACAACATTAACCACCCCCTAACCCCCTCCTTAAAAAGGAGGGGGAACTTGAATCTCCCTTAAAATGAGTGGAAAACTTGTATTTCTCTTAAAAATTAGGGGTGAATTTAAACTCCCCCTCCTTTTTAAGGAGGGGGTTGGGGGGTGGTTAAAACCATTTTTCAACACAAGAGACAAACAATGGCGCACGCAAAAACCCAACTTAAAAACCTATCAATAGGTTTTCTGCTCAGCATGGGATACTTTCTCATGCCTATTGCAATGGCAAGTAACAACCTAACGCCAACAAATATAAACCTATCAGAACAATTACGCACTCGTTCTGGACAGGCAAACCTTACTTTACCCAAAAGCATGGAAGTAGGTACCGTTATTAGCGATCTCGGTGCGACTGATCCTAATAAAGGTGACACGCATACTTACCAACTCAGTCCAGGTTGTGACATTGAGCAATTAGACAATGACACTTTTGAAATAGCAAATAATCAACTCAAGCTACTACAACCTTTAACAAAAACAGAATACACCATTTGCATTAAAACGACAGACCAAGGAAATTTGAGCTTTGAAAAAGCTTTTACTTTCAAAGTCACTGAAAACGATCCCAAACTTTACATTCAAACCACAGGTGAAGGTAATGGTATCGTTCAAACTCATTATGTCGGTGAAAATACTGCAGGTTTATCCATCATGCAATTATGGGCAGTCGCTGATAACGATTCGGTTTTTACCTATTGGCGTGATGATAATGCACCAGAATGTCATGGTACAAATTCATTGACTGAAGTCCTTATTGATAATATGAAAACTTGTATCGCCTATTTTGAACCTATAGGTAGTGTTACTGACAATACCAGTTCTATTCCTGCTGAAACTTTTGAAGATTTTGCCCTTAATTTTCAAATGAAAGGACAAGGTAACGGTATGATTAATTCTGAGCAGGTTGGTCAAGATGCAACAGAAATTCCTCTGGTAAAACTCGTGGCAGAAGCGGATGAAAATTCTTTATTCAGCCATTGGGATCAAGACAATGCGCCAGAATGTTATGGCGAAAATCCTATTATTGAACAAATTGCGATTGATGCCAATAAAACTTGTATTGCCTATTTTAAGCCTATTTCTATTGCTGATAAAAAAGAGCAAATTATTACAATTAAAGCAGAAAAATCTCCTGATAGCTTTTTTCCTAAAATCTATATTGTTGGTGATGCATTAACCCTTTCTGTAACAGGTGGAGAGTCAGGCAATCCTGTTGAATTAAAGGAAAATGATACAAGCGTTTGCAAAATCACTGGTAGCACATTAACTCTATTAAAACCAGGTTTATGTGGTATTCGCACAACGCAAGCAGGCACTAAATTTTATCTTGATGCCGATTCTAAAGCTGTTTATTTACAAGTTCTATCAGATAAAACCACCATTACGGGTCAAATTTATTCAGATAATGAACAATTTGTAATGGTTGATGATGTTGGCAACATCAATTCAATTACCACTATTGATACGATTAGCGTGTCGTTAAATATTGAACCTACCCTTAAAGATGTGGGTAAAAAAGCCGAAGTTTTATTAGTTGCCAATGTGAATGGTCAATGGTTTCAAGCCACTAAACAAGGTTGGCAAACATGGGATCAAAACGAAAATACCCTTGAATCACTCACACAAATTACGTTAGATAAAACCGTGGTTAACTTACCTGTTTATCGAGGCACATTACCGCTTGTGGGTATTGTTAAAGTGTTAGCTGGTTACCGTTTAGCCAGTGGTGAAATGATAAAACCACAACAAATTTTACTTTTAAAAATTACTCAGCCACAAAACCCAGAGCAAGTGGCTCAGAATGACTGTGAAAAACAAGGGGGTATTTATTTCATCAAACGTTGTTTTACTGATTTACATGCTTTAAAAGATACAAATGATACGAATGTTGATAGTTTCAAAGGGGGTATTTATCAATTTGATCAACCACCCGAACAAGCTTTACAACAGACGATAGATATTGAGTGTCGTGCTAATAAACGTGTTGCTATTTTAGGACGTTTTAATACGCCTGAAGAGTATGTTGGTACAAAAGCAGAAATTGCTATGGTGTTTTCCAACCAGTCAACAGGGATTGTTTATAGCTATGATGGTCAGGGTTTTCAAGAAGTACCTTATGAATATGGTTTTAGTAATACCTTATTACTTGACAAAATATCAGGTAAACCCACGGATGCATTACCAGCCATTTATGCTACTACCTTTTTTGAAGGACAATTACCAACGCAAGGTGAATTAGATGCCCATTTTGGCTTTATCATTCGCAATGAAGAAGGGGATGCTGAGTGGATACAATATTCTATTACGCCATTAAAAGTGAATGTGTTAGCTGAAAGCTGTATGAATCCTGATTTGAAATTGGATATTACTTTACAAGGTGACGGCAAAGGTAAGGTTGAAAGTGTTGAAAACAGTGATGGCACTATTCAGCTAACAGCAACGGCAGTGGATAGTAGTATTTTTTATGGTTGGGAAGGCGATATGAAAGGCTGTGAAGGTAGGGAAGCAAGAATTGTTGTCACGCCCCAAATCCATCCAGCATATCCTGAAGAAAGCCAATATACTTGCCATCCAGTTTTTGGTTTAGAAGTATTAGGTACACTTGATTGTGAGGAAGGCGATACAACGTGTTGTGACGCTAATGATATAAATTGCCCTGTCATTCCTAGCTCTTGTCATCCTCCTAAAACCTCAACAAGATGGATTCACTATATTCCTAATACCAGTAGTGTATTCGTTGGAAAAATTGTTTTCACGAATATGTCTAATGAGATAAAGAAACTCCAATGGGCACTTAATGATCAAGGAGGAAAGGATTTAGGAGGCTCTTCAATAGAATTAGAACCCTTTGAAATAAAGTCATTGTCTTTTAGTGAGTTAGAAGCTGAAAGTCAAAGAGCTTGGTCAGGAAGAGCTTCTATGAAAATCAATGGCGTAGATGATGACGTTAGAGTTGCAGGTTATGTAAAAAGAAAAACCAATGACAATTTATGGAAGACACTTACTGCAACGAGTAAGCATAGATTGTATAACTTGCCTGCTAGTGATGATCAGCAAACCAAATCAATTATCTATGCCTATAACACGGGTAATGAAGAAATCAGTCTTTTAGGGCGATTGATTGACAATGATTCATATCAAGTTTTTGAGCTTGATAAAGATACTTCCATACAACCAAATTCTTTTATACGCATGACAAGTTCAGAACTTTTTGAATTAATTGAGTTTTCTTATTGGTCAGAGGGGAGTTGGATAGAAATTTTTCCTGAAGATGTTGCAAAACGTTGTAATGGGAATATTCAGTTGCAGTTGTTTGTAAGCGATTATAATTTTATAAATAATTTGACGTTAGTTGATGAGTAAGAAGAGAACCACCCCCCAGCCCCCTCCTTAAAAAGGAGGGGGAGTTCAATAAAGAACTCTCTTTCTAGGAAAGATAAGACTTAAATTCCCCTTCCTTGTTAAGGAGGGGGTTAGGGGGTGGTTAAAAAGGCAAACTTATGCAACAAATCAACAACCTAAAATACCTCAAATCAACTCGTAAAAAACTACGAAATGAGGCAACCGATGCTGAAAAATTACTGTGGAATAGCTTAAAACACAGACAATTAGCAGGTCATAAATTCCGTCGTCAGCACAGTATTGATAGATATATTTTAGATTTTTATTGCCCTCAGCATAAGTTAGCTATTGAACTGGATGGTGGTGGTCATTTTACACAAACTGCTATTGACTATGACGAACAACGGACTGCTTTTTTAAACAGTTTGGAAATTCAAGTATTACGTTTTACAAATGAGGAAATTATGAAAAATTTAGGAGGAGCGTTGGAAAGGATTAAAGAAATTCTTAACCACCCCCCAACCGCCTCCTTTTCAAGGAGGGGGAGCTAAAAACAACCTAAAGTCTGAAGGGAAAAATAGTTAAAAGGAAAAATAGTTAAAATTTCCTCCTTAAATTCCCCCTCCTTTTCAAGGAGGGGGTTAGGGGGGTGGTCAGAAATCACTCAACATTAAATAAAATGAGGTCCTAAACAATGTTTAAACTACTAACAACCCTATTATTACTCTACGCCAGTATGGCGTACGCTGCACCGCCTGCAACACCCACCCTTGATATTGAAACGCAAGGGACAAAAGTTCAAGCGAGTTGGTATGCTGTAGGCGCAACAGGTTATCGCTTATATTACGTCTACCCCTCTGATGTCAAAAAAGTCGAAACGGTTGACATGGGTAACTTAACGGAACTTAGTACCGTTATGGAACCAAACACGGCTATTTACGTCGCTGTACAAGCTTACAATGATGATGGCGATGGTACGTCATCAGAATATGAACTTGTTTTAATTTATGATGATGACGATGTTATTAATGGCGCCACCATCAATACAAACGTACTACGTTTTCACAGTGTCAATTTAGATACGCCTATCACTTTTATTCCTATAAAAGAAGATACTAAAATTCAAACTGAAACTATAAACAACGCACAACAAAATCAAAGTGTAGGATATGGGGTTGCGTTTGAAGAAGGGCGTATTGGCATGACAGCTCATATTGCACCCACAGCAGAAGAACGTGAATCATTAGAACTTTCTTTTTGTCTGGATGTTGCCGGAAATTGTGAATCTTTATTAGTTTGGGATAACAAGAATACTTATGCCAATACACTCACTGTGCATGACTTACCTAATGACGTTGAGAAAAGTATCTATGTAGAATTGTTATTGCCTGCAGCATTGACTGAAAAATTACGTGGCTTAACTACAGAAGCAAAATCTTTCACTGTCTATGCCTCTGATGTGAATAGTACAGATGAAGCATCTCAATTAGTAGAAATGGTCAATATTCCTATTGTCAATTTGGGTGATGAAAACACTGAAACTACATCAGAAGATGAGAATACTGATGACAATGCAAAAATTGATGAAGAATTACAAGCATTAGTGTCACAACAAATGCAAGCAGAAGAATCGCTTATTAATAGTAGTAATGTCAGAAGAACAGCGAAGAATGTTATCTCTAATTCTACTAATGGTCATTATTATGAAGTTGTAGAAAGTCAACCTTTAACTATTTTTGACGCTAATAAAAAGGCTTTGTCTTCATATTACAATGATACACAAGGATACTTGGTAGCGATTGAAAATGAAGCGGAACAACATTTCATTGAAAAAAATCTGAAATTGGGTAAATGGGATAAGTATTGGATGGGAGGAGTACATTTTGAATATGGAGGGAAAAAATATGATTTTTGGTTTAATACTATTCTTACATCAATATCTTACAATCATTTTTATGCGGGATTTGGCACTGACCGATTTGGTTATAGTATAGGTGGTTCACATAAAGATTTCTATTGGTATACACGATACCGTACAGAAAAATTACCTGGTTATATTATTGAATATGATCCTGCAAACAAAACATCATCTTCATCTAGTTCAAATTCAAGTTCGTCGAACAACGATTCACCAAATTCCTCATCTAGTTCAAGCTCTACTTCAAGTCAAGAGGAAAAAGAAGACAAACCAGTCAAATATGTGACTTGTACTCCGGAAGGAAAAGGTGTCCGTTGTTCTAAAAAATTTGGTAAAGCATTTAAAGATGGTAAATTCGGCGTTGAATTTGCGGTTTATCCAAATCTATGGATTTATAAAGTGACAGAAAGTGATAAATCTAACGCTGTTAAAGGTAATTCTGGTTTTGGTGCATCTTTAGGTGCAATGGGAGAAGTAAAAGCCAATATTTATGATGTAAAAATTGGGATTGCTGATATAAATGTTGATGTTATTAAAAACAGTGGAAAGTTATTAACTGCACAAGCAAAAATATTTGTTTTAGGGGCAAAAATTTATTCTAAAAGCGAGGGAAGAAACCAAAATGGCTGGCAAAATTGCAGTATGAACCATTATTGTTCAGAACAGCCCAACAAAAAAGAATCAGAAGCTGATGGTGGCGATGCAGCTAATGAATCTATGGCAAATAGAAATGGTCGTGACCTTGAAAAAAATATCGCTAAATATGAAAAAAAAGTAGAAAAAAGTGTATCAAAAACTATCATGGTGGTCTTTATTCCTGTCAAGCTAAAAGTCGGTATTGAAGGAAATGTGGCTTTGGGGGTAGGTGCAATGTTAGAAGTTCTTTCTGATGGCATGAAATTTACCATAGGAGGAGGACCAGAAGCCAATATCGCTGTTTTTGCAAGTGCAGGATTAAACTTTTTTATTGCAGAGGTTAATGCAGTAGCAAAACTCACATTGATCAGTGAAGCACTTGATCTTGCCATTACTGCCTACCTAAAAAGTAGACCGACATTAGGCGGTGAATTAGTGAACACTTTACAGGGGCCAGTGGGCAAATTATATTTGTCTGTTACATGGGCGCGACCCAAATTTTCAACACCATTTTGGGAAGAAGTAACACGAGAGAAAACGGTTGTTACCTGGGAAAGCATGGAACCTCAAAAACATATCTTATTTAAATTTGGTGAAGATGGTAACGAGAAAAAAGGCGCCACCTCAGCAGACATTAAATCAGGAAAATCCAGTGGTGAGTACATACCTGTATTTACGGATAAAGAACCGCCTTCTGGTGTTGAAAGTTGGGCTTGTTTCTATACAGATCGTGATTATCGGGGTAAAACTGCTTGCGTAGAAATGCCTAAAAACTATAAAGAAGTTCATTTTACAGTTAGTCATTTTGGTTCTGGTTGGGATAATAGTATCAGTTCTATCAAAATGAAAGGGCCTTTACGTCTTGGTGTTTTTGAACACGACATTAAAAGAACAGATAGTCATAAAAACAGCAGTGCTTATTGGTATGCTAGAAAAAATGATATGGAAGAAATTCCTTATGTAGGTGATTTCTTTAATGACGAAATTTCTGGTATTTTGATGACAGAACTTGCGCCATCACAATCAAGCGCGCCAAAGCCATTAGAGGTCTGTTTTTATCGGAATAAAGATAACACAGTAAAAAAATGCTTTGTCGGTGATAAAGCTGTTCCTAATTTAGAAAAGGAAAAGTTTGATGATGAGAAATGGATGAAGAACAGAATATCTCGCCTTGCTATTAAGGGATTTGGTGTCGTATGCCTTTATGAAGATTTCAATTATAAATATGGTGGCGACGATGATATTGGCTGTTATGCTGGCAAAGGTTATAATGTAAAAAACTCAGATGGGTGGAGGTATTTTAATCTAAGCGGCATGAATGATAGGGCTAATTCCATTAAAATGTATTCTCTACCTAAGATGGCATTGATTGAGGACTTGAGTAACAATCTTTCAAATACAGAGACAACTTCCCTAGTCAATTCTCGTTTAAACACAGCAGAGGAACTTAATGCGATTTCAGGTTCCTTTTGGTTTGAGAATAATGGAAACAAAATAACTAAAATGATGGGCACTAAAGCGAGTGATGGAGTACGTGGTAGTCAACAAGCGAGTGTTTTAGCTGTTAGAGGGCCAATTAGTCTCTATCTTTATGATTCTAAAAAGAGAACTGTGAAGGATGGAAAGGATTCTTATGTTTCTATGTTCTTCTTAGATAAAGGAGAATGGGATGTGACTGCTTTGTTGGGGATTTTCAATGATGTGAGTAGTTTTAATTATTGGAATGAAAATCATAAAGTTCCTCGACCTAACTAGTGTTTAACCACCCCCCAACCCCCTCCTTAAAAAGGAGGGGGAGTAAAAGAAAATTCCATATATAATCAAGGTTATATTTAACTTTTGCTGGAACACCAACTCACTACCTCTTTTTATTCCCCCTCCTTTTTAAGGAGAGGGTTAGGGGGTGGTTCACACAAAAAACATACCCATCATGAACACAAAACAACTCATTACACTCATCTTATTTCTACTTAGCCTCGTCGCAACAGGTATTTACTTCTATACATTACCAGTCCCCTCCGTTGCAACAACCGAAACAATCACATTGCCTAAAAACAATAACACGTTGTCTACAACCAATGAAGTAGCTACGCCTACCACAACCGATGAATTAGCCACACCAACGACTACCACACAAAATCACTTTCATTGGCAAATTGGAACAAAACAAACCTATCGCTACCAATCCAATGTCAACCTTAAAATTGATACCAGCGCAACGTTAAATCAAAAAGCGCCAACATGGCAAAAAATCAATAATAAGCTTTCAGGTATTCTCAACATGCGCATCTTCGACACGAAGAAAGATCGGGTTCGCATGGGATTTCAACTATCAACTGTTGATTTCACCATTAACGACCAAGCTATTGAAGAATTCACCGCATTGCTACAAACCTTTTTCCTTGTTGAAATGTCTTTAGAAGGCAAACCATTAAACTTCCACTTTCCACGTTACATCAATCCTGCTAATCAAAAATTTATCAAAGAAATCATTAATAACGTACAAATTATTTTAACTAAAGACGTAGAAAAAAAATCTTGGCAAACACAAGAAATGAGTAACATGGGCTTTTACCAAGCACACTATCAACATCAGAATAATGCTAATATTCATAAACAAAAAATAGATTATCTGAGTATTAATTTGCAAGGACAAGATAATACAGAACTATTTAATTTAAGAGGTGAAATTAAGCAAACCACCTTTACTGCTCAACTTGCTAAACAAAAATCATGGTTAGCTAGCTTAAAAGGTCAAGAACATATTGAGCTATATACTCAAAATGGCAAATTAGCAGACATACGAACAACCATTCAACTTACTGCTTCTAATGATGTTCAAGACCCTAATTTAGGTATTTGGTTAGCTGTTAATAATTATGATCACATTTTAACTATGTTTGCTGATGCAACAGACAATGTTTCTTTAAGCAAAGATGTATTGGAACAATTGAAACAGAAAGGATTGCGTCAACAATATGCGAATACAGACTTAAGCACTTTAGTGAGTCAAATGTATGAAAAATTTAGCAAGGCAAAATCTATTAAAACACAAGAAATTGTGCGCTATAGTAATGAATTAGAAGAATATTTAACTGCTTACCCTGATGCTGCTTTGCAGATGCCTGAATTATTAGACGAACTTAATCCCTCTGGAAAATTATCGTCCTATTTAATTGGTGCACTTGAAAATGCCGGTACTCCACAAGCACAACAGGCGCTATCAACAATTGCCATTAATTTTGAACCAGAAGCAAAAGAACGTGCAATACAAGCAACCATGTCATTCAATTTTATCAAAGTAACAGAAGCTGGCGCTGTAGAAACACTATGGAAACTTGCAGACAATGAAGACTCAGAACGTTCTAGCACTGCTATACTAGCACTGGGGTCTGTCGTAAGTAATACCCCAATTCCTCAACAAAAAGAGGCAATAAGCAGTGAAATTACGCAACGTCTGCATCAAAGAGGAGAAGATACAGCAACATTACTCGGCGCAATTGGCAATAGTAGGGACAGTAGTTTACTTCCAGATGTTGAACCTTACTTAAATGATGCTGATCCTTATGTACGTATTGAAGCCGTTGAAGCATTACGCCACTTTGATGATTCTGTCTCTTTACAATACATTATTGATATTTCAACGGGTGATGAATATCAAACAGTACGTAAATCTGCCTTATATGCACTAAGACAAAGACAAGAGCATGAAAAAATACAAGCAGTTAATCCACTCAGCCAATATTTGCCGCATGAATCTGATGCGCCATTGCGTGCAACAATAATTCAATTTCTAGGGGAGCATAAATCTGATAATCCAGTAGCCATTGAAGCGTTACAACAACAATTAAAGCAAGAAAAAACACGTTTAATGCGTAAAGAAGTATATAATGCGATTTATCGATGATGAATTAAATTTATGAAAAATACTTTGAACTCTTTTTATCCTCTGAAAACGGTGAAAAAATTAAAGTAACATTGTAGAAATATTTCAAAATAAGTGATGCACCATAGTGTCATTACTTTCAACGAAGTATTTTCTACTTGACAAGAGTAATATAAAGTTTAGCTCAGGATGAAACTATCTTAATTCTAATTTCCTTCACATATTTCCATAATTTGGCCCACTACCGCCTTCTGGAAGTTGCCATATAATATTTTTGGAAGGGTCTTTAATTTCACAAGCTTTACAATGTAGACAGTTTTGAGCATTAATTTGTAAATAAGTTTGTTTGCCAGGTAATTCAATAAGTTCATAAACATTGGCAGGACAATAACGTTGCTCTGGTGAATCATATAAATTTAAATTAACCGTGATAGCTGTTTGTGGGTTTTTAAGTGTTAAATGGCAAGGTTGGTTTTCTTCGTGGGTAATATTTGCATAAGCAAGCGCGGTCAATTTGTCAAAAGTTACTTGATTGTCTGGTTTGGAATAATAAATAGGTAAAACATGTTTTTTGTGCTTTAAACTAAGATGATCAATTTTGTGTGAAAACGTCCAGGGTGTGTACCCTTTGAATAAATAGGCTTCTAATCCTGCATAAACTAAACCTGGTAATAAACCTTTATGAAAAGCAGGACGAATATTACGTACTCGTTTTAATTCTTGATAGATAGGCTGTAATTTTTGCGAGTACTGTTCACTTAAGGTTATTTTTTTAGTTTGTAATGCTGAAAAAATTGTTTCTGCTGCAATTTTTCCAGATTGAATGGCCAAATGAACTCCTTTTAATTTAGCTGTATTTAATAAGCCTGCACCTTCACCTACGAGTAAACCACCAGGAAAAGTAAGTTGTGGTAGTGATTGAAAACCACCTTCACTCAACGTTTTCGCACCGTAACCAATGCAACGTCCACCACTAAGCACTTGACGAATTTGTGTATGATTTTTAAAACGTTGCAATTCTTCGTAAGGATCCAAATAAGGCTGTTGATAATCTAAACCAACAATCATCCCCAGCGCAACCTGTTGATTGTCTAAATGATATAAAAAACCACCGCCATAAATTTGGCGATTAAGTGGAAAGCCAATGGTATGAATCACTTTGCCTAATTGATGTTGCGTTTTGTGGATTTCCCATAATTCTTTAATCCCAAGGGCATAAGTTTGCGGATGTGATTGCAGTTGGAAGCGATTAATGATTTGCTGAGTTAAAAAGCCACGACAACCTTCTGCTAAAATAACTTGCTTGGCATGAATTTCTACACCAGGCTGGTAATTAGCAGTGGGCTGGCCTTGTTTATCAAGCCCCATATCCCCCGTAATCACGCTAATAATTTGATCTGTTTGGTCATGAGCAAATTGATTAGCGGCAAATCCGGTGTAAATTTCGATGCCTAACGTTTCAGCTTGTTCACCTAACCAATGGCATAAATGCCCCAGGCTAATAATATAGTTACCTTTGTTTTGAAAATATGAAGCAATGGGCAAAGTATAGCTGCGTTTTGGTGTTAACCATAAGAATTGTTCTTGCGTAATTGCAACGACAGGAAAATCAGTTTGCCAGTGAGGTAATAAATCATTCAGCGTATTGGGCTGCAAAATAGCACCTGAGAGGATATGTGCGCCAATGTAACTCCCTTTTTCTAATAAACAAATTTGATAGTTTTGCTGATATTGTTGATTTAGCTGTCCAAAACGGATGGCCGCTGCAAGTCCAGCAGGACCTGCACCGACAATCACAACATCATAATGCATTTGCTCTCGCTGCAAAGTGTCAACCTACAGTTCATTAATATAATTCAAAAAGGTTTAACTTTCACTAAAATGATGGTAGCAATTAAAATCAACACTGGAAATTCATTAAACCAACGATAAAACTTGTGGCTATGTTGATTGCGATCATGTTTAAAATCATTGACCAATTTTCCACAATAAATATGGTAAATAATTAAAACGGCCACCAGTATAAGCTTGGCATACAACCATCCTACATACTCACCACTTAAAAACGCATCCCACCAATAGGCAAACAGCAACCAAAGACCTAAACCGATAGTAATAATTCCGCCTGGGGTGGTTATTTGATAATATAATTTTCGTTCCATAACCTTGAAACGTTCTTTACCCGCAGTATCTTCAGTCATTGCATGGTAAACGAATAAACGTGGAAGGTAGAACAAACCAGCAAACCAAGTCACCATAAGAATGACATGAAAAGATTTTATCCAAAGTAACATAATTTTTCAGTTTTAAGCATTGAGGAAACACTGTAGCGTATCTAAATTTGTCCACAAACTCAACAGTCAAATTTTTATCTAAAGCGTAAAATATAGACAAAAAAATAGGATGAGCTAGCTTTTGCTACTCATCCCACCATTCAATGCTTACAGCCAAATTCTAGTTGATTTTAGGGGCTAATTCGCCACTCTTGTAACGAGCTACCATGTCATCCAAAGACATTACTTTAATTTTAGATGCCATACCAGCAGCACCAAAAGCTTCATAACGGGATTTACAAATTTCTTTCATGCCTTTTGTGGCTTCTTTTAAGAATTTGCGAGGATCAAACACAGCAGGGTTTTCGTGCATAAATTTACGGATAGAACCTGTAGATGCCATACGTAAATCAGTGTCAATATTGATTTTACGTACACCATTTTTGATGCCTTCGACGATTTCTTCAACAGGCACACCGTAGGTTTCACCCATGCCACCGCCATACTCGTTAATAATCTTCAACCATTCTTGAGGCACAGAAGAAGAACCATGCATAACCAAATGGGTATTTGGAATACGAGCGTGAATTTCCTTGATGCGGGTAATGGCTAAAATGTCGCCTGTTGGTGGACGAGTAAACTTATAAGCACCGTGACTTGTACCAATAGCAATGGCTAAGGCATCAACATGTGTTTGTTTAACAAAGTCAGCGGCTTGTTCAGGATCAGTCAACAGTTGGTCATGAGACAATTGGCCTTCTGCACCAGAGCCATCTTCTTCACCCGCCATACCTGTTTCCAAGGAACCCAAACAACCTAACTCGCCTTCTACAGAGACACCTACTTCGTGAGATAAATCAGCCACTTTTTTGGTGGTTTCTACATTATATTCATAGCTGGAAGGGGTTTTCATGTCAGCCATGAGTGAACCATCCATCATGACAGAGCTAAAGCCACTTTGAATTGAGCGGAAACAGACTCCAGGTTCTGAACCATGATCTTGGTGCATCACAATAGGAATATGTGGATAGGCTTCTAAAGCAGCAACAATTAAATGACGTAAAAAGGCCTCACCTGCATAAGAACGCGCGCCTGCTGAACCTTGCATAATCACAGGACTATCAGTTTCGCTTGCTGCCTGCATAATTGCATGGACTTGTTCCATGTTATTCACATTAAATGCTGGCATTCCATAGCTGTTTTCAGCAGCATGGTCAAGTAATTGACGCATGGAAACTAATGGCATATTAGCTCTCCTTTTTGGTAGTTTATAAAATAGGTAAATTGTTAGCAGTTAATTGTAACAGCTATCGCGTGCTTTGTAACGACTGCAAATAATCTGCAAATGCTTTGGAACATAGTTGATAACCTTGCCTAGCGGGTGAGGGGTTATCAGGAAAATGCGCATATTGTTGTGTGCCATCAATTTTTACAAATAAGATAACAGGTTGAATTGGACCTACCCAACCCATTTGTTCTGATGAACTTTGACAGAGATAGGGTTGGTCTTCTAAATAACTTTTGAGCTTTTGATAATGTTTTGTATCTCGAATTTGTCTAAAAATAGTTTTGCTTTTGCTATCCATCCCTTCAAATAATTGGTAAGTGTCGATGACCAACTGTTTGTCGTGATCGAATTTTAACGTATGTTGATAGTGAGGTTGGTAGTTGGGGGGAAGGACAGCATAAGCATAGGAAATTAAAAAGTTAAACCAATTATTGAATACATTGTATTCTTGATGCCAATCCAATGTAATTTCTATTAATCTGAGTTCTTGAATACTGGCCAATTGTTGTGAAGTTTCAACAGGTTTGAATCGTTGTCCCAGCAGTTCTTCAAAGTATAAATTACAGCCAGCCAACGTAAAAGAAAGGTATAAGCTCAGTAATGCAAATAACTTTAGTATATTTTGCATGGATTATTTTCCTTTGCAAAGGTTGGCAATGCTTGATACGCACATTTTATTTTAATCTCATCGCCATTAAATTCAGCTTAGTGTCAAAAATTGAGTTATCTAAAGCTGATAGTTTGAACTCCAGCCTATAATAATCCCTTAATGACAGTAAAGTTTGGTTTGGGAACAGATAATTACTATAAAAAACTACCTAGTATTTTATCAGTGAAACTAGATTATAAAAATAGCCAGGTTACAAAAACCTTGTCCATTGACTATAAAATTTAACGAATGTACACGAAAATAGTAATATGGTAATTTTCAGCAAAATAATTTAAACAGTACAAAGGTTTAAGGTTGGCTTATGCACTTATTTGACAGGATTGTTATTAAAAGACTTATTCCTCAAAGCTATCAAAGAGGGAGTAATTATTTCTTGAAAGGTAAAGTACAAGATGCTTCAATTATTTTTCAGGGTGATAATCATTTGTCAGTTTCTGGTGATGTGAAAGGTACTGAAAGTGAGCCTTATTCTGTCTCTATTGACGTGTTAAAAGATACTCGGGGCAGAATTCGCATTGAAGGTAATTGTACTTGTCCAGTTGGGTATAATTGCAAACATGTTGTGGCTTTATTACTACAAATAATTGAAGATGAAAAACATGCGATGCCTCAAACAAGAGATATTCAATCTAGAACTTCTACCAAGCAGGCTCAAAGTATTTCATCTGCTGAACTAGGTAGTTCATTACTATCATGGTTGAAAAATCTTGATACTGCCATCACCGACCCTAACGACTATCCTTCCCATATTAATGACCGTATTTTATATGTTTTAGCTTTGGTAACACAACCTTCTGCGGATTATCAATTCGATAAAGTTTATCTTCAAATTGATGTAATGAGAGCAACACTGCGTAAAAATAGCACTTATGGGTATGTGAAACTATATCGTAAATCAAATCAAACCCAAGCTTTTGTTCGCCCTGTAGATAAAACAATTTTTGAGCGTTTAGAACAGCTACAAGGTACTCATAAGTCAGAAAACATTTTGCGTGGGCATATGGCAATTGAAGTCCTTAAACAAATGATTTCAACTCAACGTTGTCATTGGTTAAGTAAAAACAATCCTCCTTTGTCTTTAGCTGAAGGACGTTCTGCAGAAACAGTTTGGCAACTTGAAGAAGAAGGCAAACAACGTCTTGTTTTTCAAATAAATGGACAAACGCTTACAGTTTTACCTCTGTCACCTTTATTTTATGTTGATACGATTACTTGGGAAGTAGGAGAACTTAATACTTCTCTGTCAGAATTCTCTCATGAGTTTGAACTTGCCGTGTTAGATATGCCTGCAGTCAAAATTCTAGAAGCGGAACAGTTATATCAACAACTAGTGGCTAAAAACATTAATGTGCCCAAACCTCAACCTTTAAAAATTGTTCACCACAAGGATATTGAACCCGTTATCCATCTGACATTGTCTAATCAATATCTTGATGAGAATGAATTTCTTTCCTCAGGGAAGTCACGTTCAAAAAATCAGTCACTTCAAGCAGCAATACCAATGCTCATACTTTCATTTGACTATCATGGCATCAAAGTTTCTGAAATGAATCGCGGTAATTTAGAATCTTATAATGAACAAACACAAACTATTAACATTATTGAACTCAATCGAATTACTCACAAGCAAGCTAAAGAACGCTTAATACTATTAGGATTTGTACCAATTTATAAATCCTTATTTTTTATGTCAAACATTTCTGATTCTCATTCTTACCACAGAGCAATTCAAAAATTAGGTCCAGAAAAAAGCTTGCAATTTGTACCAGATCCATTGGCAGCAGTACTTGTTCACAAAAATTCGAAAGTCTTGGAAATGTATTGCAGAAGTGATGATATTCAAGATGGCATGCTGACAATGCTGCAAGTAGATGAAATACTTAATTTGGCAGAAGACGAAGATAGTAAGCCATTAAGTCCTGAAGAACTTAACCGTCTCATACTAACCTTTAATATGACCGAAATTCCTAAATTACGTGTAGAAGGTTGGAGTATTAAGATAGATGAGGACTATTTATTCCAAGTTATTGATCCAACACTGATTGATGAGTGGTATGCTGAAATTGATGAAACTACTGGTGTTGATTGGTTTGGGCTTGAATTAGGTATTATGGTAGATAACGAAAAACTTCCTTTACTGCCCATCTTGACAAATTTGCTTAAAAAATTGAAAAACAGTAATGATTTATCAAAATTAACAGAGTTACCCGATGATACTATATTGACAGCTCGTTTAGAAGATGGACGTATCCTACCTTTATCCTTGGGACGTATACGTGAAATTCTTAATGTTTTGATTGAATTAAGTGATAGTGAACCTTTGGACGAAGAAGGCAAGCTACGTCTTGCTGCCATCCAAGCCGCCAGGTTAGTAGAATTAGAAGCTGCTATGTGTGCTGTACAACTTCGTTGGTTAGGAGGAAATAGATTATTAGAGTTAGGCCGTAAACTTCAAAATTTTCAGGGAATTAAACCTGTTTCCATGCCTAATAATTTCAATACCGAATTACGTCCTTATCAACAAGAAGGTTTAAACTGGCTCCAATTTTTACAAAATTACAATCTTAATGGCATTCTTGCTGATGATATGGGGCTAGGAAAAACAGTACAATCTTTGTCGCATATTCTGACTGAAAAGCAAAATCAACGTTTACAAACCCCCTGTTTAATTGTTGCACCAACAAGTTTAATGGTCAACTGGAAAATGGAAGCCCAGCGTTTTGCACCTGATCTCAAGGTGCTGATATTACATGGGCCTGAACGGAAAAGATATTTTGACCAAATTGCTAATTATGATATTGTTTTAACAACTTACCCATTGTTGACTCGTGACAAAAATTATTTACTTAAGCACCACTTTCATTTATTGATCTTAGATGAAGCGCAAAATATTAAAAATCCAAAAACAAAATCTACTCAACTTGTCCACCAATTGCGAGCAACCCACCGACTTTGTTTGACTGGCACACCAATGGAAAATCACCTGGGAGAACTCTGGTCATTATTTCACTTTTTAATGCCTGGATTACTTGGTGATTATCAAAGTTTTCGTTACTTATTTCGCAATCCTATTGAAAAAGAAAATGATCTACATCGGCAAGCAGCACTTGCTCGTCGGATTAAACCCTTTTTATTAAGACGTACCAAAGAAGAAGTTGTCAAAGAATTGCCCGAAAAAAATGAAATGATTCGCACAATTGAGTTAGAAGGTACACAACGAGATTTATACGAAACCATTCGTGTGATGATGCACGAAAAAGTTCGCAAAGAAGTGGCTTCAAAAGGATTAGCTCGTAGTCAAATTATTGTTTTGGACGCATTATTAAAATTACGCCAAGTTTGTTGCGATCCACGTTTAGTTAAATTAGAATCTGCAAAAAAAGTCAAACAGTCTGCCAAATTAAACTTACTAATGAATATGCTGCCAGAAATGGTTGAAGAAGGTCGAAAAATTTTACTATTTTCGCAATTTTCTAGCATGTTAAAACTCATTGAACAATCCTTGGACAAGACAAAATTAGCTTATGTGACCTTAACGGGCCAAACCCGCAAACGAGGAGAAATAATTCAAGCTTTTCAGGAAGGAAATATACCCATATTTTTAATTAGTTTGAAAGCAGGTGGCACAGGTTTAAACCTTACAGCCGCAGATACAGTTATTCACTACGACCCCTGGTGGAATCCTGCGGTAGAAAATCAAGCAACAGATCGTGCACATCGTATTGGCCAGGAGAAAAAAGTGTTTGTTTATAAGCTCTTAACTGCTGGTACGGTAGAAGAAAAAATTCAAGAGCTTCAAGCTAGAAAAAAACAATTAACAGACGCTTTGTTTAACGGTAAAGATAAAGGTAACTCAACACTGTCTCAGACAGATTTGGAAGCATTATTTCAGCCATTAGGCACATTTGCTTAAAATGATGTCTGTCAGAACAAAATAATATTATTCCAGAATATTCACCACAAACAACAATTCATATTCAAAATGTGGCATGAGAAAAAAATAAGTTATAATGTAAAACTAAAATAAATCATAGGTTTAGATTAATGATAGGTAACATTAGAAATGTAGGCTAAGTAGCTACATTTTTACCTTTATAACCTCCAAAGTTTCAAGATCAATAATTGTATAATTTTTAACTGTTCGAATTTTTTATTGACATTCCAATCAAGCCTGTGCATAATAAGCAGCTTTCCTGGAGGGGTACCCAAGCGGTCAACGGGAACAGACTGTAAATCTGTCGGCTCAGCCTTCGGAGGTTCGAATCCTCCCCCCTCCACCAATTTTTGGCTTGAAAAAGAAGGTCATCTACTTGCGGGTGTAGTTCAATGGTAGAACTTCAGCCTTCCAAGCTGATAGCGTGGGTTCGATTCCCATCACCCGCTAAAATTCTTAAAATTTATCTATAAATTGATGTAGTGGGCACTCACTCTACTTACAATAGTAGGCGAGTGTTTTTTATTATAAAAGGTTATGAAAATATAGGCTTCTGCCGCAGTAGCTCAGTCGGTAGAGCACCACCTTGGTAAGGTGGGGGTCACGAGTTCAAGTCTCGTCTGTGGCTCCAAAATTTTGCATAAAAATTGATATTATAAGGTTTTTAGGTTATGGCAAAAGCAAAGTTTGAACGTACAAAACCCCATATTAATGTGGGTACAATTGGTCACGTAGATCATGGTAAAACGACTCTGACTGCGGCAATTACTAAAACTATGGCCGAAAAGCATGGTGGAGAGTTTAAAGCCTATGACCAAATTGATAATGCGCCTGAAGAAAAAGCACGTGGCATTACAATTGCGACTGCGCACGTAGAATATGAATCAGATGGTCGCCATTATGCGCATGTTGACTGTCCAGGTCACGCAGATTATGTAAAAAATATGATTACAGGGGCTGCGCAAATGGATGGCGCAATTTTGGTTGTGTCAGCAGCTGATGGCCCAATGCCGCAAACCCGTGAACATATTTTGTTAGCTCGCCAAGTAGGTGTGCCTTATATTGTTGTCTATATGAATAAGGCCGACCAGGTAGATGATGAAGAGCTTAGAGAATTGGTTGAGATGGAAGTGCGTGAATTATTAGATAGTTACGAATTCCCAGGTGATGATACACCTATTGTTGTGGGTTCGGCATTGAAAGCACTAGAAGGCGATACAAGCGAGATAGGCATTCCTTCTATTATGAAACTAGTTGAAGAAATGGATGCTTATATTCCTGAACCTAAGCGTGACGTTGATTTAAAGTTTTTAATGCCTATCGAAGATGTCTTCTCTATTTCAGGTCGTGGTACCGTTGTAACTGGCCGTATAGAACGCGGTAAAGTTAAAATCGGTGAAGAAGTTGAAATTGTTGGTATTCGTGAAACTTCAAAAACTATCTGTACAGGTGTTGAAATGTTCCGTAAACTGCTCGACGAAGGTTTTGCAGGCGATAATGTTGGTGTATTATTGCGTGGAACAAAACGTGATGATGTTGAACGCGGTCAAGTTTTAGCAAAACCAGGTAGTATTAATCCTCATACTCACTTTGAAGCAGAAGTTTATGTTTTGGGTAAAGAGGAAGGTGGTCGTCACACACCATTTTTTAATGGCTATCGTCCCCAATTCTACTTTAGAACTACCGATGTGACCGGTGCAGTAGAGTTACCAGAAGGTGTTGAGATGGTCATGCCAGGTGATAATGTTAAAGTCGTGGTGAAGTTGATCGCGCCTATTGCAATGGAAGACGGTCTGCGCTTTGCGATTCGTGAAGGCGGACGCACGGTAGGTGCCGGTGTTGTTGCCAAGATTATTGAGTAATTAGAAACCATGGCAAGCACAAACCAACGCATTCGTATTCGCTTAAAAGCATTTGATCATCGTCTTATTGATCAGTCTGCACGCGAAATAATAGAAACGGCAAAAAGAACAGGTGCTCAAGTAAGAGGGCCTATTCCTTTACCAACCAAAAAAGAAAAATTTACGGTATTGATTTCACCGCACGTTAACAAAGATGCGCGAGATCAATATGAAATTAGAACGCATAAACGTTTACTTGATATTATTGATCCTACAGATAAAACAGTGGATTCATTGATGAAATTGGATTTATCTGCGGGTGTCGATGTTCAAATTAAGTTAAATTGATAAGCTGGGCATAAGGGTTGTTTAGTATGGCAATGGGTGTGGTTGGTCAAAAACTAGGTATGACAAGATTTTTTGATGAAAACGGTGTGTCTATACCTGTAACGGTGGTAGAAGTTAAACCTAATTTAGTAACACAAGTTAAAACTCAAAAAATTGATGGTTATAGTGCGATTCAGATAGCCTATGGTGAGCAGAAACCAAATCGAGTGACAAAGCCACGCACAGGCCATTTTGCAAAAGCAAATGTCGAAGCCGCTAAAGGGTTAAAAGAATTTCGTGTTGATGAAGCTTCTTATAACGTTGGGCAAGAAATCAAAGTAGATATTTTTGGTGAAGGTCAAAAAGTTGATGTTGTGGGTATTACTAAAGGTAAAGGGTTCGCAGGGGTGGTAAAACGTCATCACTTTAGAACTCAAGATATGACACATGGTAATTCCTTATCTCATCGAGCACCAGGTTCTATTGGTCAAAACCAAACACCTGGGCGCGTTTTTAAAGGTAAAAAGATGGCTGGCCATTTAGGCTCAGTGCAGCGCACTGCGCAGAATTTAGAAATTGTTAAAGTAGATTTAGAGCGGCATTTATTGCTGATAAAAGGTGCTGTGCCAGGTGCACCAGGCGGAAATGTTATTGTTAACCCTGCTGTAAAAGCTAAAACGGTCAAATCTGAGGGATAAAAGATGGAACTAAATTTACAGTCAGGTGGTGTAATGGATGTTTCTGAGAAAGTGTTTGGGGCTAAGTATAATCAATCGTTAGTTCATCAAGCAGTAGTAGCTTATTTAGCGGGAGCAAGGGCGGGTACCCATTCGCAAAAAACACGTTCAGAAGTCAGTGGTGGTGGAAGTAAGCCTTGGCGTCAAAAAGGTACAGGACGTGCTCGTGCAGGTACAATTCGAAGCCCAATTTGGAAGGGCGGTGGCGTTACTTTTGCAGCTAAGCCTAAAAGCTACGCGCAAAAAATTAACAAAAAGATGTATCAAAATGCATTACGTTCCATCCTTTCTGAATTAGCACGGCAAAAACGTCTGCACCTTGTTGAAAGTATTGATATTAACGAGCCAAAAACAAAAGCAATGGTTGCCTATTTACAATCTCTTAATTTAGAAGATGTATTGATTGTAACAGAAAATTTTGAACAAAATATCTATCTTGCTGCAAGAAATTTACAAAAAGTAAGCGCTACAGAAGTGAAATCAATCAATCCTGTTGACTTAGTTGGCTTTGGAAATGTGTTGATGACTGTCTCAGCTTTAAAAAAGATTGAAGAGAGGTTTGCGTGAATCAAGCTCGCTTAATGCAAATTTTATTAGCGCCACTAGAATCTGAAAAAGCAAATAAATTAGCTGATAAAGAAAAAAGTAGGCAATATGTATTTAAAGTATTATGTAGTGCCAGTAAATTAGAAGTAAAAGCCGCAATTGAGTTTTTATTTGAGGTAAAAGTTAAAAACGTACAAACCGTCAATGTAAAAGGTAAAACTAAAAGTTTTGGACGGGCCCAAGGGAAGCGCTCTGATTGGAAAAAAGCCTACGTGTGCTTGGAAGATGGATACGATATTACCTTGAGTAATGCCGTTTAGCGTGCAGGAATAAAAAAATGGCATTAATAAAATCAAAACCAACATCAGCAGGGCAACGTTTTGTTGTTAAGGTAAGTAATAGCGGTTTGCATAAAGGTAAGCCACATGCCTCTTTGGTTGAAAAGAAATCAAAAAATGGGGGGCGCAACAATTCTGGCCGTATTACTGTGCGTCACAACGGCGGTGGGCATAAAAAACACTATCGTTTAGTTGACTTTAAAAGAAATAAAGATGATATTCCTGCAAAAATAGAACGTGTAGAGTATGATCCAAATCGAAGCGCAAATATTGCGTTAGTACTGTATGCAGATGGTGAAAGACGGTATATTATTGCACCTAAAAATATTACTGTTGGCACAACCATTATGTCGGGTAGTCATGTACCCATTAAAGCAGGCAATACTCTTCCCTTGAGAAATATCCCTGTAGGTACTTTGGTTCATTGCATAGAGTTAAAGCCTGAAAAAGGGGCGCAAATTGCGCGTAGTGCTGGCGCATCAGTGCAGTTAGTTGCTCGAGAAGGTAAGCATGCAACATTGAGATTGCGTTCCGGTGAAATGCGTAAAGTATTAGTTGAATGCCGCGCAACCATTGGTGAAGTGGGTAATGAAGAGCATAGTTTGATTTCGTTAGGTAAAGCAGGTGCCAGTCGGTGGCGTGGAAAACGCCCAACTGTAAGAGGGGTTGCTATGAATCCTGTTGACCATCCACATGGGGGTGGGGAGGGAAGAACTTCTGGTGGTCGTCATCCTGTTACACCATGGGGATTTCCGACTAAGGGTGCAAAAACCCGAAGCAATAAACGTACAACCAAAATGATTGTACGTCGTCGTAAATCATAATTAGCAAGAGGTGCTTAAATGCCACGTTCAATAAAAAAAGGCCCTTTTATTGATTTACATCTACTCAAAAAAGTGGAAGCTGCAAATGCGGCAAATAGTAAACGTCCTATAAAAACATGGTCACGACGTTCCATGGTTATTCCTGAGATGGTAGGACTTACAGTCGCAGTTCATAACGGTAAACAGCATGTGCCTGTTTTTGTAACAGAAAATATGGTAGGGCATAAATTAGGTGAATTTTCTCCTACACGCACTTACCGTGGGCATGCAGCAGATAAAAAATCCAGGTAATGATAATGGAAGCAGTTTGTTTATATAAATATGCGCGTACTTCTCCTCAAAAATGTCGTTTAGTTGCAGATCAGGTAAGAGGACTGCCTGTAGGAGATGCATTAGATACGCTAAAATTTAGTAATAAGAAAGCCGCACAATTTGTAAAAAAAGCATTAAATTCAGCAATTTCAAATGCAGAGCATAATGAAGGTGCAGATATTGATGAATTATATGTTTCAACCATTTGTGTTGATGCCGGCCCGATAATGAAGCGTATGCGTGCACGAGCTAAAGGGCGGGGTAATAGAATTTTAAAACGTACCAGTCACATTAAAGTGATTGTTTCTGATCGGTAGAGAAAAATTATGGGACAAAAAGTACATCCTATTGGTATACGTCTTGGTATTATTAGAGACTGGTCCTCTAAGTGGTATGCGCAAGGTAAAGATTATGTGGAATACCTAAATACTGATCTAAAAGTACGTGACTATATTAGAAAAAAACTTGCTCAAGCTTCTGTCAGTGAAGTACGCATAGAAAGGCCTGCGCGTAATGCACGTATTATTATTCATACTGCCCGACCTGGTATTGTTATCGGTAAAAAGGGTGAAGACATTGATAATTTACGTAAAGAAGTCTCTAAAATGATGGGGGTTCCTGTCCACATCAGTGTTGAAGAAGTCCGTAAACCTGAATTAGATGCTTATTTAGTAGCTTCTAGTGTGGCACAGCAGCTTGAGCGCAGAATTATGTTTCGGCGAGCCATGAAGAGAGCTGTAGGTAACGCGATGCGTTTAGGCGCACAAGGTATTCGTATCAATGTGAGTGGTCGTTTAAATGGTGCCGAAATTGCGCGGATGGAATGGTATAGAGAAGGACGTGTACCACTTCATACTTTACGTGCAGACATTGATTATGGTTTTGCTGAAGCACGTACAACCTACGGTATTATTGGCATTAAAGTGTGGATTTTTAAAGGCGAAATTATTGGCAAACAAGCTCAGGAAGCTGCCTTAGAAGGTAAAAAAGGATAAGCAATGTTACAGCCAAAGCGAACAAAATTTAGAAAACAGCACAAAGGCAAAAATCGCGGATTAGCTACTCGAGGCAATAAAGTCAGTTTTGGTGAATTTGGCTTAAAAGCAGCAGGTAGAGGACGTATTACCGCAAGACAAATTGAGGCTGCCCGACGTGCAATTACACGTCACGTTAAACGTGGTGGTAAAATATGGATACGTATTTTTCCCGATAAACCTATTACTAAAAAGCCTTTAGAAGTTCGTATGGGTAAAGGTAAAGGTAATGTGGAATATTGGGTTGCTTTAATTCAGCCTGGTAAAATGTTATACGAAATTCAAGGGGTACCAGAAGATATAGCGCGTGAAGCTTTTAGATTAGCCTCTGCCAAATTATCGGTACCCACAGCCTTTGTAAGTCGGACGGTCATGTAATGAAAGCAATAGAATTACGTCAAAAAAACGCTAAAGAACTCAATGAAGAATTGCTTGCCTTGTTGCGTGAACAATTTAATCTACGGATGCAAAAAGTGACAGGGCAACTAAACCGTCATACGCAATTTAAACAAATTAGACGCGATATTGCACGTATCAAAACCGTGATTAATGAAAAGAGAAGGGCATGAGTGAGCAAACAGCATCAATGTTACGAACTTTAACGGGAAAAGTAACCAGTAATAAAATGGATAAAACCATTACAGTGTTGGTTGAGCGAACAGTGAAACATCCAAAATATGGAAAGTATATTAAGCGCTCAACTAAGCTACATGCGCATGACTCAGAGAATAGTTGCCAAGAAGGAGATATTGTGATTATAGAGCAATGTCGTCCCTTATCAAAGACAAAATCTTGGCAGTTACATAAAATTGTGACGCGATCAGCTTAACGTGAGGAATACGAAATGATTCAAATGCAATCTATTTTGGATGCTGCTGATAATAGTGGTGCACGTCGGCTAATGTGTATTAAAGTGTTAGGTGGCTCTCATCGTCGTTATGCCGGTATTGGAGACATTATTAAAGTCACTGTCAAAGAAGCTATTCCTCGTGGTAAAGTAAAAAAAGGGGAAGTGTATAGCGCAGTGATTGTAAGGACAGCAAAAGGTGTGAGACGTCCTGATGGTTCTGTCATTCGTTTTGATGGTAATGCAGCCGTTCTGCTTAATAATCAAAAACAACCTATTGGTACCCGCATTTTTGGTCCTGTAACGAGAGAGTTACGGGGTGAACATTTTATGAAAATTATTTCTCTCGCACCTGAAGTGCTATAGGTTAATACTATGCGTAAAATTCGTTCTGGTGATGATGTTATGGTTATCACAGGTAAAGATAAAGGCAAATCAGGCAAAGTCATTCGTGTCATTCAAAATGAACGTATTGTGGTTGAAAATGCCAATCTGGTAAAAAAACATGTTAAAGGTAACCAATTAAAGGGTGTGGCCGGCGATATTGTTGATAAAGAAATGCCTATTCATATTTCTAACGTCGCATTGATAAATCCTACGACTAATAAAGCAGATAAAGTAGGATTTAAATTTTTAAATGATGGTAGAAAAGTACGTTACTTTAAATCAAATGGCGAAGTCCTAGATTCTTAATAAAATGGCAAGATTACAAGAATTTTACAAAAATACAGTTGTCCAACAGCTCAAAGAGCAGTTTAGTTATAAAACTGTGATGCAAGTCCCAAAAATAGAAAAAGTCACTTTAAATATGGGTTTGGGTGAAGCTGTTAGTGATAAGAAAATTATTGAAAAAGCAGTGGCTGATATGATAGCAATTGCAGGTCAAAAGCCTGTTGTTACTAAAGCCCGTAAATCAGTATCCAATTTTAAAGTTCGTGAAGAATGGCCCATTGGATGTAAAGTCACTTTGCGTGCTGGACGTATGTATGAATTTTTGGACAGACTGATTAGCATTGCAATTCCTCGTATTCGTGACTTTCGTGGATTTAGTGCAAAATCATTTGATGGACGTGGAAATTATAGTCTTGGGGTTAAAGAGCAAATTATCTTTCCTGAAATTGATTATGATAAAATAGATAAAGTTCGCGGGATGGATATTACAATTACCACGAGTGCACGCACGAACGAAGAAGGTCGTGCATTATTAGCGGCTTTCAGTTTTCCTTTTAAGAATTGAGGAAGTAATGGCAAAAGTATCCATGATTAATCGAGAATTCAAGCGTATTCGTACTGTACAGAAATATGCAGCAAAGCGCGCTGAGTTAAAAAGTATATTGACCGATATTAATGCAAATGATGAAGATAAAGACATTGCAAGACGTAAATTACAATCTTTACCACGTGATGCAAGCCCTTGTCGTATCAGAAATCGTTGCAGATTGACTGGACGCCCTCATGGCTTTTATAGAAAATTTGGCTTAGCGAGAAATAAGCTGAGAGAAGCAGCCATGCAAGGTTACGTACCTGGTTTAGTCAAGTCTAGTTGGTAAGAGGAAAATAACGATGATGACAGATCCTGTTGCTGACATGCTTACCCGCATTCGTAATGCGCAGTCAGCAAAAAAACAGCAAGTAAGTATGCCGGCTTCTAAGCTAAAATCAGCCATTGCCGATGTGTTAAAAGAAGAAGGTTATATTACTGATTACCGAGTTATTGAAGATGCAAAGCCAATGTTAACCGTTACCTTAAAATATTTTGAAGGTAAACCTGTGATTGATAAAATGCAACGTGCAAGTCGTCCAGGCTTACGAGTTTATAAATCAAAAGACGAATTACCTAAGGTTGTTGGCGGTTTAGGCATTGCAATTATTTCTACCTCAAAAGGAATCATGACAGACCGTGCAGCGCGAATGGCTGGCCAAGGCGGTGAAGTGATTTGTACTGTTGCTTAAACAAATAAAAGATAAAAGCTTATGTCAAGGGTTGCAAAAAGTCCAGTCCCTATTCCAAAGGGCATTGAAGTCCAACTTCAAGATACAGAAATTTTGGTTAAAGGCGATAAAGGAAGTTTGTCACATCAAATTCATCCAAATGTGAGTATTAAGATGGATGATGGCAAGTTGGTGTTTATCTCCCAAGGAAATACCAAAAGTGCTGTTGCCTTAGCTGGCACAACGCGAGCTATCATAAATAATATGGTGCATGGAATAAGCCGAGGATTTGAGAAAAAACTTACATTAGTTGGTGTGGGGTATCGCGCGCAAGTAAAAGGGCGTAGTTTAAATCTAACCTTAGGTTATTCGCATCCTATTGATTATCCTATTCCTGAAAATGTAACAATTGAAACACCTAGTCAAACAGAAATTGTTATTAAGGGTATTGATAAACAATTGATTGGACAAGTAGCGGCAAATATTCGCCGGTATCGTTCACCTGAGCCTTATAAAGGAAAAGGGATACGTTACAGTGATGAAGTAATAGTTTTGAAAGAAACGAAGAAGAAATAAAATGGAAAAGAAAACAGCCCGCTTGCGCCGTGCACGCCGTTCCCGTGCCAAAATTAAAGAACTTGAAATGCATCGTTTATGTGTGTATCGAACTTCGCAACATATTTATGTACAGCTTATTGCACCTGATGGTACCCAAGTGTTGGCCAGTGCTTCTACCTTAGAAAAAACATTTAAAGACATTGGACAGTACGGTGGTAATGTTAATGCAGCCGCAACAGTGGGCAAACAAATAGCTGAAAGAGCAAAAGCAGCAGGTATTAATAAAGTTGCTTTTGATCGATCTGGTTTTAAATATCATGGCCGCATAAAAGCCTTAGCAGATGCAGCAAGAGAAAATGGATTAGAATTCTAGGTGCAATATGGCAAATTATGATGTTCAAACGACTAAGAATGATGATTTAGTAGAAAGATTAGTTGCTGTTAATCGCGTGGCTAAAGTAGTCAAAGGTGGTCGTATATTCAGTTTTACCGCACTGACCGTTGTGGGCGATGGCAAAGGCAAGGCAGGCTTTGGCTATGGTAAAGCTCGGGAAGTACCTTCTGCAATTCAAAAAGCAATGGAAAATGCCCGTAAAAATATGTATACGGTATCTTTAAAAGGGCAAACATTACAATATCCTGTGACTTCAACGCATGGTGCTGCTAAAGTTTATATGCAACCTGCTTCTGAAGGAACTGGCGTGATTGCTGGTGGTGCAATGCGGGCTGTATTTGAAGTGATTGGGATTAAAGATGTTCTGGCAAAAAGAATTGGTTCATCTAATCCTAAAAATGTTGTGCGGGCAGTATTTAATGGATTGGCAGCGATGTCATCTCCTGAAGATGTTGCAACCAAACGTGGAAAAACCGTAGAAGAAATTTTATAAGGAATTTTCTATGGACAAAAAATTACGCATCACACAAGTCAAAAGTGTTTATGGTAGATTACCTAGACATAAAGCCTGTGTGACAGGATTAGGACTTAAACGCATGCATCATACTGTCGAATTAGAAGATACTCCGGCAGTACGTGGTATGATTAATAAAGTTAATTACTTATTAAAAGTTGAAGAAGTATAGTCATGCACTTAAATACACTAAAGCCCGCTCCAGGGGAAAAAAAATCACCTAAACGTGTTGGCAGAGGGATTGGCTCAGGTTCAGGTAAGACTTGTGGACGGGGACATAAAGGACAAAGGTCTCGTACTGGTGGTTACCACAAAGTTGGTTTTGAAGGTGGACAAATGCCTTTACAACGCCGGTTACCTAAAGTTGGGTTCTCGTCACGTAAATCTTTAGTCACTACAGAGGTACGTTTACATGAGCTTAACTGTTTAGACGAAGGTGCCACCGTTGATTTGCAAGCGCTGAAAGTAGCCAATGTTATTTCTGGTAACATCAAGAGAGTTAAGATTATTTTATCTGGTAAAGTAACCAAGGCTGTGAAGGTCAATGCAAGTGACATTACTTTGCAAAATGGGTATACTTCAAAGCCAGTACGCATTACCTCGGGTGCTAAAGCTGCAATAGAAGCTGCAGGCGGCCAAGTAATTGAAAATTAATTTTTTACCAACTATTAAGTAAGAGGTCTGAGTGGCTATCGGTTCAGCTATCGGTGATCTAGGTAAGTTAGGTAGACTCGATGAATTAAAAAAACGCCTATTATTTGTAGTAGGCGCGATTATTGTTTTTCGGATAGGAACATTTATTCCTGTGCCAGGCGTTGATCCTGTTGCATTGGCAGATATGTTTAAATCCCAAGAAGGCACAATTTTAGACATGTTTAACATGTTCTCGGGAGGCGCTTTAAAGCGCTTTTCTGTATTTGCCATTGGGATTATGCCTTATATTTCGGCTGCAATTATTATGCAGCTACTTACAGTTGTTTCACCAAAATTAGAACAGCTAAAGAAAGAAGGGGCTGCAGGGCAACGTAAGATTACCCAATATACTCGTTATGGCACATTAGCTTTAGCAACATTTCAAGCATTAGGGGTTGCCATTGCTTTAGAAAGTCAAAATGTGGTTGTAGTCGGCGGCATTGGTTTTCGTATTACCGCTGTGGCAACTTTAGTTACAGGTACCATGTTTTTGATGTGGTTAGGGGAACAAGTGACAGAACGTGGTATTGGTAACGGTATTTCCATTATAATTTTCTCTGGAATTGTTGCGGGCTTACCTGCTGCGATTGGTGGCACCTTAGAATTAGGTCGAACAGGGCAATTGCATGTTTTAACAATTTTACTGTTATTCACCATTGTGCTACTAGTAACTGCGTTTGTGGTATTTGTAGAACGTGGACAGCGGCGAATTACTGTGAATTACGCAAAACGCCAAGTTGGTAATAAAATGTTCGCTGGCCAAAGTACCCATTTACCCTTAAAGCTCAATATGGCAGGTGTTATTCCACCTATCTTTGCTTCTAGTATTATTCTGTTTCCCGCAACATTAGGGGGATGGTTTGGTAGTGCAGAAGGGATGGAATGGTTAAAAAATATTTCTCAGACCTTATCCCCAGGCCAGCCTTTGTATGTTTTATTTTATGCAATCGCCATTGTTTTCTTCTGTTTCTTTTATACAGCAGTCATTTTTAATCCTAAAGAAACGGCTGAAAACTTAAAGAAATCAGGGGCCTTCGTTCCAGGTGTTAGGCCTGGCAGACAAACGGCTGAATACATAGATAAGGTAATGTCTCGCTTGACATTGGCAGGGGCAATTTACATTACAGCAGTGTGTTTACTCCCTGAATTTTTAACGTTAAAATGGAGTGTTCCCTTTTATTTTGGTGGAACATCCTTATTAATTATCGTGGTCGTGACCATGGATTTTATGGCACAGGTACAAGCCCATTTAATGTCTCATCAATATGAAGGATTGATGAAGAAAGCAAATCTAAAAGGGCATGGACGCGGTTCTGTGTTGCGCTAGTTGACTTGGAGAAAGGTGGATGAAAGTCAGAGCTTCAGTAAAAAAAATTTGTCGGAATTGTAAAGTTATTCGTCGTCATGGTTCAGTGCGAGTAATTTGTACAGATAAACGTCATAAACAACGGCAAGGATAAAGACGATGGCACGTATTGCAGGGGTCAATATCCCTGAAAAGAAACATTTAGTTATTGCATTGACGTCTATTTATGGGGTTGGGCCAACATTAGCAAAAGATATTTGCGCTTCAATGAGGCTTGAACCTTCTACTAAAGTACGAGATTTATCAGAAGAACAATTAGATTCCATTCGTGGTGAAGTTTCAAAGTATAATGTTGAAGGTGATTTACGACGTGAAATCGCTATGAACATTAAGCGGCTGATGGATCTGGGATGTTATCGTGGGTTGCGACATCGTCGTGGTTTGCCCGTTCGCGGTCAACGCACTCGTACTAATGCGCGTACACGTAAAGGGCCACGACGCCTTATTCGTAAGTAACACAGGTAATTATCAATGGCAAAACCAGCAGCCGCATCTCGCGTAAGAAAAAAAGTTAAAAAAACAGTGACAGATGGCATTGCACATGTACATGCCTCTTTTAATAATACAATTATTACAATTACTGATCGACAAGGCAATTCTCTAGGTTGGGCAACTGCAGGTGGAAGTGGTTTTCGTGGTTCAAGAAAAAGTACACCTTTTGCAGCACAGGTTGCCGCAGAAAGAGTTGGCAATGTCGTTAAAGAATTTGGTATGAAAAATTTGGAAGTCCGCATTACAGGACCAGGACCAGGACGTGAATCTGCTGTGCGGGCATTAAACGCAACCGGATTTAAAATTATTAGCATTACAGATGTGACGCCTATTCCTCATAATGGTTGTCGTCCACCTAAAAAGCGGAGAGTATAAAGGATGGCAAGGTATCTTGGTCCAAAATGTAAGCTCAGTCGTCGTGAAGGTGTTGACTTATTCTTAAAAAGTCGTGCACGGCCTTTAGACTCTAAGTGTAAACTAGAAAAATCCCCAGGCCAACATGGTGATAAACGCCAGCGTTCTTCTGATTATGCATTACAACTACGCGAAAAGCAAAAATTGCGCCGTTTATATGGCATTTTGGAAAAACAGTTTCGCAATTATTATCAGGAAGCCTCTCGCCGTAAAGGTTCAACGGGCGAAAATTTACTTAGGTTGTTAGAATGTCGTTTGGATAACATTGTTTATCGAATGGGGTATGCTGCAACACGGGCAGAAGCACGTCAACTTGTTAGCCACAAAGCCATATTGGTGAACGATAAATCAGTGAATATACCTTCTTACCAAGTTAGTGCGGGTGATCAAGTTAGTATACGCGAAAAAAGTCGACAACAATTACGTATCAAATCTGCTTTAAGCATGGCAACTGAATATGGTTTTCCTTCTTGGGTTGATGTGGACGTAGATAAGATGATGGGTCAATTTAAAACAGTGCCTGAGCGTATGGATTTACCCAGCGATATTAATGAACAACTCGTCGTTGAGTTGTATTCAAAATAATTAATTTGGTGTTTTTATCTCATATTTTGTAACACGTTGATAGAGAGAACTATGCAATCCAATGTCATGGAACTATTAAAGCCGCGCGTCGTTGATGTGACTTATTTAGATAGTTTGACGGCTAAAGTAACGCTAGAACCTTTAGACCGTGGTTTTGGACACACATTGGGTAATGCGCTCAGACGTGTTTTACTGTCTTCACTTCCAGGCGCAGCTGTTGTTGAAACCAGTATTGAAGGTGTATTACACGAATATACAACAGTTGAGGGTGTCCAAGAAGATGTAATTGATATTTTGCTGAATTTAAAAGGGCTAGCAGTTCGTATGGAAGGACGTAGCGAAGCAACCCTTCAGTTAAATAAAAAAGGTCCTGCTACAGTTTCCGCCGCAGATATTAGTACGCCAGGTGATGTTGAAATCCTCAATAAAGACCATGTGATTGCTAATTTAAATAAATCTGGCTCCATCAATATGAGTTTAAAAGTAGTGATGGGTAGAGGGTATTTACCTGCCAATCAGTATGATAGTACAAGTGCAACAAGCATGGGCAATGCGATTCGTTTAGATGCTTCATTTAGCCCAGTTTCTCGGGTAGCTTATGCAGTAGAAAGTGCGCGAGTTGAACAACGTACTGATTTGGACAGACTTATTATTGAATTAGAAACCAATGGAACGATTGATCCTGAATCTGCGGTGAGACAAGCTGCTACAATTCTGCAAAATCAACTGTCTGTAATTGTAGATTTAGAAGGGAATATAGAAATTGAGCCAGATACGGAAGAAGTTGATATTGATCCCGTTTTACTGCGTCCAGTGGATGAGCTAGAATTAACAGTTCGTTCAGCCAATTGTTTGAAAGCTGAAAATATTTTTTACATTGGTGATTTAATTCAAAAATCAGAAAATGAATTGTTGAAAACCCCGAATTTAGGGAAAAAATCACTGACAGAAATCAAAGATGTCCTTGCCTCGCGGGGATTATCACTTGGAATGAAGTTGGAAAATTGGCCCCCACCAGGCTTATACAATGATGAAGAGAAAGCCAGTTAGGTGGAGTCAAAAATTGTTTAAAGGAATATAACATGCGACATCGTTATGCTGGTCGAAAGCTAAATCGCACAAGCAGTCATCGCAAAGCCATGTTTCAAAACATGGCTGTTTCTTTAATGCGCCATGAGATGATTAAAACTACGGTGCCTAAAGCCAAAGAGCTTCGACGTGTAGTCGAACCATTAATTACAATGGCAAAAGAAGATAATGTTGCAAAAAGACGTTTGGCTTTTGCAAGATTGCGCGATAGAGAAATTGTGACTAAGTTGTTTAATGAATTAGGTCCTCGTTATAAAGTACGTCCAGGTGGTTATCTGCGTATTTTGAAATGTGGATTTAGAGTAGGGGATAAAGCGCCTATGGCTATTGTTGAATTAGTCGATAGAGTCCAGGCAGAAGAAGCAGCTTAATTTTTATCTTGGGTAATGCATATGAAAAACCGAGTTTAAACTCGGTTTTTTTGTGGATAAATTTTGTGATTAATGTAATTGATTTGCTTATCTTTTTTGAATGTTTTAACCTCTATTGTTCAATCATTTCTTTTTTAGGGCAGACACGCTGGTCTGCCCCTACAGACTCCACGTACTCATAAACCGTAGGGGCGAAACCTATGTGTTCGCCCGTTTCCCCCCTTAATGTTGAATGACTTCCAATATACTTTATTATTTTATAATAATCTTCTATACCTCCAAAATAAATAGTTGTATATTTTTTATAACTATAATTCATAGTAGATAAAGTAACTTTAAATTCAATAAGTTATCTTAATTACTTTTTTTTGGAGGATTTATGTCAAAAATACCTATCAGCCTTGCTTACTTTAGTCTTTGTTTATCCATCATTTTACCACATGAAGCTCAAGCCATTTCTCCTGCACGTTGTGATACGGTGTATGCCGTTCATGGATAGCCAGTTTTTTACCTACCGATTAAGCACGCATACGCTTAAAGCGCTTGGAAAAAGACATCGTGCTTATAACATTGAAGGTTTGAGTGTTCATCCGGATACTCAGTTTTATATGCCTCTTCTGGTAATCCTGATGCCAAACTTTATACGGTGGATGCGCAAACAGGTGATTTGTCTGTGATTGGAAATATCGGGTTTGATAAGGTGGTTGCTTTGGCCTTTCGACCGGACGGAAGTTTATGGGGATGGTCTCAACAGGGCTTATTGGAAATTGATATGGCAACAGGAAAAGGCACATTGATTTTGCCTGGGAACTATGCCATTCAGGGGTTAACTTGGGATCAGTTGGGCAACGTATTATTCGCCGTGGCTGAAGATACACCTGAACACAGTACCTTGTGGGCTTGGATGTATGACAGTGATAGTTGATTTATGATGTGTGAACATTTGCCTAAAAAGGTTGAAGCGTTGGAAACCCGTCCTGATGGCTTATTTGCTTATGGATTTCACAATGATGAGCAATTGCGTACTCACACGTATGACACAACTAATTGTGAGACATTGGAACACAAACGCATTAACACCCCTTTCAAAGATGTTGAAGGCATTGCCTGGCCTGGTTCTAAATGTGTGTTATCCAATACAGAGCTGTTACGCGATTATTTAGAAAGTGAAGGTTATCAAAATATTGTGATTGGTGATGATGGTCATATTTCTGCAGAATTGGATGGGGAAACGCATTTGGCGCAATTGGACAGTGAGGTTATTCAAGGCACTCCTTCTGGCAGTGATCAGTTAATTGTGACTGACATTGCCGACGCCAATAATGATGGTTTTAATGATTTTCGTCTTACCTATCCCAGTGGTGAGCAGCAAACGATGTTTTATTTTGGCTCAGAGTCTCAGCAACCACCCGTGAGAGAGGATGTGGTGATTTGGAATTTATGGGATGAAATGAATGCGACGTTAGTGGCGGGTGATGTACAAACGGCCATCAGTTATTTAACTGTCAGTGCTCAAAGAAAGTATCAACCGGTATTTGAAGCGTTGTTACCTCATATGTCCGAAATCGTAGGCAGTTATTCGCCTTTGGGTAAGGTGTTTATTATTGAGGATATGGCTGAATTTGTGGTTTATCGGGAAATAAAAGGCGAGCTAAAAATGTTTTTTGTCTATTACCTCAAAGGTGAAGATGGCGTATGGCGGTTGTCTGCGATGTAAGCCGTGTTAATGTAATCATCCATGTAGGATTAGGATGCGCTGATGTCAGGAAGCGCATCTGTCGCGATTGATGCGCTTCGTTCCTCAGCACATCCTACAAGTTTTTTTAATTTTAGAGGTTTAAAGATGAGATATAAATTTCTCTACTTTTTGCTATTGATGTTATCACTGACAGCTTGTGCTCCACCTGTCTATTTTGCCAGTGGCTTTAGAGGACAAGTTATCGACGAACAAACGGGTGAACCACTTGAAAAAGTGATTGTTGTTGCTGTATGGGAAGCAGGTGGCGTTGGTTTTGGTGATACAGGGCTTGACCAACGGTTACGTGTTTATGAAGCCATTACTGACAGTCAGGGGTATTTCACTGTTCCGTCGGGGCTTGCTTTACGAAATCCCTTTACCAGATCGCCTGAAGGGGCTTATTTACACGCATTTAAGTCTGGTTATTTAGCTGGATTTGTCAGTGGATACCGGCCATATCGACTTAAGCCACTGTCAGAAGATATTAGCGTTGAAGAACAAGCCGTTGAACTTTCTGCTGTTTTTAATTCCATTGTTGATAACAGCGATTCGCAAGATTGGAAACTGTATCCACGCATGTTATAGCTAGCGCATTATAATTTGTCAGTATTGAAATGAAGAGTAAATAGGGTATCGACATCGCAGCGTTCTCGTTTGCGAATAGCCTTAGCTTGAGCCCATTTTTTCTCAATAGGATTAAATTGAGGGCTATAGGGAGGCAAAAACTCAAGTAAAGTGCCTGATTCTTCAATTGCCGTTATCATGTCAGCTCGTTTGTGGAAGCTGGCATTATCCATGATAAGTACTGCCTTTTCAGGTAATACG
>JADGDF010000173.1 GCA_016745055.1 Thiotrichaceae bacterium
CTCTCGTCTCGCGTGTTTGGTTTGCGCTTAAACTTCTCCCTTAACATCAGAACGACAGGTTCTCCTGTTCTCTATTAACGCCTGTATTGTGTTCATGCTCTTGCCAGTGTCAGCCGCATCGCCTGTTATTCAGTTGATGTCGGTACTCTTCCCTGATACGCCTTAGTTATCAGGTTTTGACAACATCAGATTCGTTTCGACACCTCATCAAGGGTTCACTTTCGTTCATCTCCACAACACACACCTGACGGTTCTGTACCACATTTTCCTTATTGCTCACGACCATTGCTCTTTACAGCAGTCACATAAGTAAGCCTGAAAGTTGCGTTAGGCGCGTCTTTTTTGCGCCGTAACGCAACGGTACCTTGTTGTAAATCTTTTGGGCCAAGTGATTCACTACTACCATCTTTATATAATGAACAACAATAGAAAATTTTCCGTAGCGAATGTAATTAACACACACTGTCTTCAAGTATGGCATTTAAAAATGTTGACTTTCCTGCATTGTATTCACCAACAACTGCCACTTGTAAATGATCCGATTGGTATGATGAGTTATTGTAGGAATCAGTGGAATTTTCCAAAAAACTGGCATCATTATGTATGCCTTCTGGTTGACAAACATCAATTGATGGACAAGGCTCGGGTAAGTCATTTCCAGGAGAGTAATGGCTTATGTTTGAATGACCATCTTGCATTGATGAATTATCTACATCTTGGTGAATAGAACTGTCAATATTTCCATCATTAAAATTATTTGTATTAGCTTGATCCCAACAGTTATGATAACAAGCATCGTTTATAGGCACACCCTGATATTCAGAGTAATCCCCTGTACAACAGGCATCTTGCCCACCAAGTGTATTAGGACTTGATTCATCTATATATTGGTCAGGTTGTAAACTATCCATAATTTAACAAATTAATTTTTTCAGTTAACAGTTTTTCCTAATTATTAACTTAATGAAGTTACAAGGTTTATAAAAAATCAACAAACTAAGCAGTAAAAAATTGTGTAACGCATTATTTTTTACCATCAATGCGTAATTTTTTAATTCTAAAACCAAACATTAATTATGATAAGTTTATTAAACTCTATAGTTTTGGCTATTTTGAAATGAGAACTAAGTAAGTAGTTCGGTAATAGTTTAGCAACTGTTTTAAAAATGGGATGTTACTCATTACGTTGGAAAACAGTGTGGTTGATAAACTTTTTCAAGAAGTTGAAGCCACAGAAGGTTACCAATTAATAATTGATTTAGCCAAACAAGCAGTGATTACTCCTAGTGGAGAAAACATTCCATTTGAAATTGATTCGCTTAAAAAACACTGTTTATTAAATGGATTAGATGAAATTGGCCAGACGTTACAACAAGCAGAGGTCATTAAAACTTACGAAATTCGTAGACAGCAGGAAGCTCTGTGGTTATTTTTGGGTGTATAATTTTAAGTAACTATGCAGTTTCTTAAGAAAATCATTGATTTTATTTCTGTATAAATTCATGTACTGCCATTGCGTTAGAATTTCTCAAAACTTAATGGCAGACATATCATGATTTGTTAGAAGTAATGCTATGTCACTAACTTTTTAAGGGGTAACACGGTCAATGACAAGTTCTACTTGCGTATTTTCTTCTAATACCACCTTATCAATTTGTCCCACTAAATCTCCTGATTGCATTGCAGCTGAACCTGCTTTAGAAATTCTAGCAATGACTGTCACTTCTTTAAATAACGATAGACGCTTATCTGGTAACATGGCATGACTATCATCTAATGTGATGGATACTGGCAATTCATTCGCTGTTTTCCTAACAATAGCAAGTGGCATAGGTGACCCAGTCGTGGCGCGTGCATAAATAAATAATGTATCTGTAGGTTGCATGTTTTGCTGTAATGCGGCTGATAAAGTCACAGAAACTGTAAGCTTGGGTGTGTTTGCTTGTTTAGAAGTAGTCGTACTAGCCTTTGTGGTCTCAGTTATTCCACCTTCTATAAACTGTTGTGCTTTTTGGATATAACTTTGTAACGTTTGTCGTGCTTCAGTATCATTTTCCGGAATTTGCGCTAACAATTTTTTCCAATGTTCAACCGCTACTTCATTTTCATTGCGTTGTGTGGCTGCAACCCCTGCAAGCCACAAAGATTTCTGATGGTTGGGATCAATTTCCAGCGCTGTTTTTAATAAAATACTGGGCTGACCACGCAGATTATGTTCATTTATATTGGCCAAGGCTTCTGCTAAATCAGCTAAAATATTAGGGTCTTTATCAGCCCCTAACGCCAGTAATTTATTGTAAATTGGAATTGCTTTGTCATACTGTTGCATAAAACCATAGGATCGCGCCAGCATTTTCCATCCTTCTAAATCTTCAGGGTTATCTTCTAAGCGCGTTACCAACTTTGTGACCATGTCATCGACAGAAGGAAGTTCTTGATTGTGACCTTTGGCCATCATTTGTGCTTGTTTTTCAGGATCAAGAAATTCAGGACTGCCAGAAAACCAATACCCACCCACGGCTATAATAGGTAACCCAACCAAAATGATAAAACTAGCCCATGAGGCAGAGGCACCTGGCTGTATTGTTTGATCAGCAGATTGACTCGCTTCCTGCAACAAAGTTTGGTCAAGTTCTCGTTTTGCTTGTTCAAATTCAGCTTCAGTTAAGTTTTCTTGTTTTAATTCGGCAACTCGCTCTTTGTAAATGGCAATATTAATTTCTTGTTGCTCAACACTATTCGTTGGAAACTGTTTCCTAAAAAAGGGTGGAATCACAAAGATCAACGCAAGGACAATCAACCCTGCGGCAATGCTCCAAAACATAATAGTCATATTACTTTCCCTGTTGGTCCAATAACTGTTCGAGTTTTTCTTGTTCTTCCGTGGATAACGCTGATGAAGTTTGAGTTACTTTTGCATGTCGGCGAATAAAATAAAAAATGGCAATAAGTGCTGCAATGCAAAGTAAGAAAGGCCCTAACCAAAGCAACCAAGTTTTGGGTTGTAAGGGCGGGTCGTATAATACAAATTCGCCATAACGTGCGACCAAATAATCTGTGACTTGGGCTTCTTGTTGTCCACTTAAGACCATTTGACGGACTTGTTCGCGTAAATCTTGTGCCAATTCTGCATTGGAATCTGCTAATGATTGATTCTGACAAACCACACAACGCAGTTCATTAATCAATTGTTGATAAAGCGTTTCTTGTGCTGATGTTGTAAATTCAACAGGATTTTTATCAATTGCATATAAATTAAACGGCCATAGCGCTAAAATCAATAAGAGTTTTTTCATGGTTGTCGGGTAAGTTCATCATTTTCAATTTGAAAATCAATGTGCCTATTAGTCATGGTTAAAGGTAAATGTTTTTGAGTATTATAACGAACCCCGTTTTAAGGTGCATCTTTAATCATATTGGAAGGTGGGATCAAAGGCAGACAGCGCATAGTAGACAACTTTTAATATTTGCCACTATCCATTGATACTTTTTCGTTTAATTTCAGAGCAATTATGCAGAAGAGTAAGCCCTGCAAATCTTGCAGGGCTTATTACTATTCATACATGATTAGTCAATTTTTTAAAGCATGGTAGATTTATTCTTTGGTATTGGCCAATAACGAACCAAGCTCCTTTGCTCTGTCAGCCGTCATTGTCAGAACACAACCACTACTATGAAGTGATTGTATCGTTCCACCTTCTGGATCATAGTAAAAATCACAATTAGCTTGCCGGTACTTAATCCATAACCGTTGCGCTTTTCTCAAAGTTGCTTGCCTATCAGGGTTGAGGTTCGACATCAACTTTCGATAGTTGGCATTCAGTAATTTGTCATGTTTCTTAACTTCAGCATCTGTGCAGGCTAACATATCCACAGTTGAATAAGCCGTGTCCATACAGGCATCGTATTCAGGACTGTTATCCGTTGCATAAACGGTTGTTGTATGCACAAAACCAAATAAAACCAAGGGTAATAATATTTTTTTCATCATTCATTCCTCAATTTGAACAATACAAATCAGATATTACTCCCATTCAACGGTAGCAGGAGGTTTACCTGAAATATCGTAAACAACTCTTGAAATGCCTTGAACTTCGTTGATAATACGATTGGACAAAATCTCTAACATGTCATAGGGTAAATGCACCCAACGGGCGGTCATGAAATCTACTGTTTCAACTGCCCGTAATGTGACTACATAATCGTACTGCCGCGCATCGCCAACCACACCTACAGATTTTACTGGTAAAAATACCGCAAATGCTTGACTAACCTTATCATACCAACCATGATTATGTAATTCTTCAATGAAAATAGCATCTGCTTGACGCAAAATATCTGCATAATCTTTTCTAACTGCCCCTAAAATTCGTACGCCTAAGCCTGGGCCAGGAAATGGATGACGATACACCATTTCCCTAGGCAAACCAAGTTCTACCCCAATTTTACGCACTTCATCTTTAAATAGTTCACGTAGGGGTTCGACTAATTTTAACTGCATTTTTTCCGGCAAACCACCAACATTATGATGAGATTTGATGATATGGGCTTTACCGTTTTTTGTGCCCGCTGATTCAATCACATCAGGATAGATGGTCCCCTGTCCTAACCATTTAGTATTCGTTAGCTTCTTAGCTTCTTCTTCAAATATTTGAATAAACAAGTTGCCAATAATTTTACGCTTTTGTTCAGGATCAGCCACATTTTCCAAAGCATTGAGAAAACGCTCTTCTGCGTTGACTTGAATGACTTTAATACCCATGTGCTTGGCAAAAGTTTGCATGACTTGTTCCGCTTCATTCAAGCGTAGCAATCCATTATCGACAAAAACACACACGAGTTGTTTGCCAATGGCGTCGTTTAATAATGCTGCCACCACAGATGAGTCCACGCCACCAGATAAAGCAAGCAACACGGTATCACTGCCAATTTGCTGACGAAGCTGGGCAATACTGTCACTGATAATATTGGCAGGTGTCCACAATTTATTGCACTGGCAAATGTGATGAATAAAACGATTTAAAATACGTTCACCTTGTTTAGTATGCGTGACTTCGGGATGAAATTGCAAACCATAAAATTGTCGATTTTCATCGGCAATACCAGCAATTGGACAATTTTCAGTAGAAGAAATTCGTTTGAATCCTTCAGGCAACGTAGTAACCTGGTCGCCATGACTCATCCAGACATCTAATAAACCATGACCCGATGGACTGAGATGGTCTTCAATATTATGTAACAAAGCAGAATGTTCATGCGCTCGAATTTGTGCATAACCAAACTCACGTTTTTGAGCAAACTGTACTTTTCCCCCTAACTGTTTAGCCATGGTTTGCATTCCATAACAAATACCTAAAATAGGTAAACCCAAGGTAAAAATATAAGCAGGAGCATGAAAGTCTGCGGTATCATCATTGACTGATTCAGGACTGCCCGACAAAATAATCCCTCTGGGATCAAACTTTTTAAATGCCGTTTCATCCACATCATAGGGAAAAATTTCGCAATAAACGTGACCTTCTCGTACCCGACGGGCAATGAGTTGCGTATATTGGGAGCCAAAATCTAAAATAGCAATGCGGTGTTGGTGGATATCGTTCATGGTTAAGCTGTTATTATCTAAATTTTTAGCTGATATGCTAAATTCTAATTTAGCATATCATTGTATTTTAATGGTTTATCTTTGGTTAGACGATATTTGTAACTTTGTCCTTAACGTTTGAGAGCAGGTTACAAACCTGCTTCTGCATAGAATATTGGAAAAAGTCAGTCACAAAAACAGTAAATATTTTTCTGCTCTTTCGTCGCTCTTTCACACAATTTTTTCATATCATGACAAAATACTTTTACCTGTAAGTCATTTGATTTTTCTAATATAGTTTCAATCTCACTTAGCAAAACAACAATATCATCTACAAAAAAAATGGCATTTCTATAATAATCACTTATACGAGAGAGCCGTTCATAACGCTTAAAAAAATTTTGGTTCTTGATAAATAGATGGTCATGTAATTTTTCTTCCAACTCAAAAAAATGTATTTCACATCGTTTTTGTGGAATTCCTAAGTAAATATTATACGGCATGTTAACTCTTTTTTACTTTCATGAGCAATAACCTTGAGTGGCTTTTTTACTCGTTGTTAAAATTTTCAAACATTTTTTTCGTTGCACATATAGCTTAGAATATAAGTTTGGAACGTAGGTGCGTTTATTGAATGTAATAATGCCAGTGCATCACCATGAGAAAGGGCTGATAGCAAAAACTTACACTTATAGAGTAGTGTGGACAAACTTTTTTTGTTTGCCCACTATGCAACGCCATGAAATTTATCTCAAAAATGATGAAAATTTTTTATTCCATAATTTCGATTTCAATAGGTGATTCTGCGTTAAAAACAATAATTCCAGAATCAGATAAGCGGTAACCAAAAAAAACGCTTAATGTCCCATCTGCAACGAATTTACCAGAGTGCATAATAATTTCATGAGGATTATGAAGTGTTGTATCCTGTTGCAGAGCTGTTAACGAAGCAATATTCATATCCCATTGTAAAATATTCATTTGTTCGTCCAACATGTAAAACAACTCTTTATCATTAGAGGCTGGTGGTCTGTAACCTGCAATAACTATGATATCAACTTGTTTGTTAATATGGTTTGTATCTGGCGTAATAACGCCTTTAACAATAACATCACTAGAAAGGTTTTGAGTTACTTTAGTAACAAAATCACCTTGATTTACAGAAATTCCCCCAGCAAACGTTGCATTTACATCTACAAGTTGACCATTGCTATTTATTGCTCTGGCTGCTCCTAAGCTAGGAATAGTTGGCAATGATTCAGTAACAGCAACTCGGGTGTTACCTAACACTTCAGGATTATTTGCTAGCGTTGCTGTCACTGTATAAATACCAGTTATTTGAGTAGCTGTGTATTGTGTTTCTACTTTACCATCATCATCAGTGGTTGCTGAAATAGGGGTAAGTCCAACAACTGTTGAATCGCCAACGGGGTCTTTGACGGAGAAATTGACTATTTTGCCAGTAATTGAGTTACCATACATATCAGCTAGCTTAAAAGCCATGGGTTCTGAAATCGTGTTTATCACAATATTTTGGTTATTGCCATCAGTTACTTCTAAATTAGTTGGTAAACCTGGAGTCACTCTTAAAATGGCATTCCCTTTTTGCTTGAGACGTGCACTCGAAGAAGTGGAAATCAAGCTTGCAGTAAGCAAATACTATCCCGCTTTGTCCAAAGCACTGACACGAACAGATGCTTGAGCTTGCTCATTCACTTTTGCTTGAGTGGTTGATAATTTGTGGGTCATTATTTCTTGGCTGGTCTTGGTCAAACCAAGTGTTGCACTTGTATCTGGCTTTCCAAAGGCATCTGCTACTTCAAAAGCAATTTCTGTTGGCTGTCCCGCTGGTACAGTGTGTTGTTGATGGCCTGAAACAAAATGAATCGCGTAAAACTCTCTACACAAACTAACAGCACAAAATGTCGGCATAAATCGTCCATCACTTGCAGTAATTGCAAGCTGCGCAAAAGCATTCATGTGACTGGTGATAAGTAAGCTACCTATAAAAAGATATATATATTTTTTAAAAGCTTGAATTAACATGAAAAAAACCTTATCTAAATTTTTAGATTAAATAAAACTTCCGTAAAAACCATATTTTTTGGTTACTGAGTTATTGACATAAATAACCGGAAATAAAGCGGGTTTTGAGATTGCAAATGGTTGGATTAGCCTGATTGGGTTGTTCGGTGATTGTTTCATCCGAACTCAATGTAAGTAAAAAGCTTTTACTTACCCTAATTTAGTTAAAATTTTTATGTAACCGTTAAAAAATTAGGTTTAGTTTAAGCGCAAGAAAATTACTCAATTGAATTAGTTAAGTCTTTTAGTAAAGATAGCAAAGTGTGGGCAATTGTCAATCTATATACATGACTTTGCAAAAAATGAAAAATCAAGTTTGACTGATATTGTCCAAAAATGCCAAAAAACGCACAGGAAGACTATCGCTCTCCTGTCCTGTTTTCCCCTATTTTTGAACCCCAGCTAGTGACTCCGGTTTCGCTTCTCCCTATCTCGCAGCGTTTGTTAAGTTTAACCACCAAGATTACATTTTCCTTGTTATAGCTAGCGCATTATAATTTGTCACCATTGAAATGAACAGTAAATAGGGTATCGACATTGCAGCGTTCTCGTTTGCGAATAGCCTTAGCTTGAG
>JADGDF010000307.1 GCA_016745055.1 Thiotrichaceae bacterium
TCTTATTGATTTATATGATGAAATAATTGGAGTATGTGCCGGACTATGGAACTTTTATCTAGCTAATTGATTGATTTTTAACGGGATACAACTCTTTTGAATGATCCCTGCTGATACAGAAGATTCTGCGAGTTTGAAAACGGTATCTACAACAATATTTTTATCTACCTTAAAGTAATTATAATCAAAACCATCTTCTACTCTTGCAGTAACAAAGGCTGCGTTAACATAGAAATATCCTTCTTGTTTACGAACACTCAAACTTAAATCTGAAAGACGAATATTATCTGTCTTTCCAAGTCCAACTTTGCCAATAGGTGAGAAGTCCATATTAAAATTAATTTCAGAAATTTTGTAATGAACCTTTTTCCAGCGTTCACAATCCTCACAGTTTCCACATTCACATACATCTATTCCATCTTCATATAGCTTATCTAGTCCTTCAAAAGATAATGTTTCTTTAAGAATAGACGCTATTTCCTCAGTAAAACTAGAATCTGCTAAAATAAGCTTTGCAGCATCTGATGCAGGTTCATATAAATAAATAGGATAAGTGGGTTTAGCATCTGGATAAAGTCTACCAGCTACTGCATCAGGGAATTTTCTTACCATTTTACCCTTTTTATTTTCTCTCATCCTTGTGTGCAAATCATCTACTGGAGATTTAGGTTCTAACTTAACACCACATTGATGGGTTAATATTTCATAAGAACTTTTTTGTTCTTCTACTGTTAGTATTTTATCAGGTGTGTAATCTGGAGTTCTACCTGTGGGAAAGACACCATTACTAAAACGATAAGCCAATATATTAGCTAATCCATAAAGGGCAAACCTTGAATAAACTTGATTAAACATTAATCTAGATGCACCATATTCATAATTACTTAAACCATATATTTTATATTCTCCATAAATTTCATCCCCTGATAAATCATCTGATTTATCATAATCTAGTCCATATTTGACAACAATATCTTCATAGATATTTTCAAAAGAAGGCAACTTTACATCTTTAAAAGTTTTTGAAGGCTGGGTCAGTTTCTCAAAAATAGGAAACTTAAAGCCTTCAGTAAAGGCGTGGTGAAGCCAATTTTCTCTTGTGACTTCGATAAAAAATACACTATTCTCATCCTGTTTCACAACATCAAAAGAAATAGAGTCATTGGCAATAATATTGTACTTATTATTCCAAATGTCGTACCCATTATTCCATACAAGAAGTTTATTTCTAGCTGGTATATCTTGATATTTACCTTTCCGTCTAGGATCGTCTTTAGCTATCCAGTTCTCAGGATAATTTGTTTCTCTAACATCCATTTCCACTTTACTAGCATACACATCCCCCTCACCAGTCATTTCTTGTGTTTCGACTTTGCGTGTCTTTGAACTACTCTCAGGACAAGTCATCGTTAATTTCACTTTATGCCGACCTGTTTCAGTAAAGGCATATTGAGGATTGTCAGTACCTGAAACGATATTACCATCTCCAAAATCCCAGCGTGGATTAGAACAACCTGGCAAAACGTCTCCTTTGAAATCAACAACAACATTTTCCTCATACTTTCCTGTCTCAGGATCGCGCTTAAAGGCGACATAAATTTCCACCGGTTGAAATTCATCATTGGTTTCAGCAAGTTTAGCACCCAACGTAATACACGCAGACCCTCCACTGTAAAGTGGTTGAAAATTGGATTGAACTAGGCCTTTTACAAAGGCTTTTACATTGGCATCAAATAGTTGGGTATAACGATTATTGATTTCGTCAATTTCTTTCAACCGTTTAATTTCATCCTGTATTTGCTCTGTCGCTTTTAAAGCTTCAGCTAATTTCTTTTCTAATTCATCCTGTCTTTCCTCAAACTTATCAAACAATAACACTTTGCGTACAACAAGAGTGGGATCAAAGGTCATCCCTTTTCCTCCGACAGTGATAGTGCATCCTTCCCAACTACCACCGTTATACCCGCCATCAATCAAATAAGCCCCTTCACCTGTCATAGGGTCTTGAACGATATAGCCTA
>JADGDF010000174.1 GCA_016745055.1 Thiotrichaceae bacterium
GCTAGCCATGACACGTTTTCGTGACACAAACCGGGGATGAAATTCTCTAAAACTCGTTTACCTAAAAATGCGGGATTCCGTCAAATTACATAGTAGAAGCTAGCCATGACACGTTTTCGTGACACAAACCGGGGATGAAATTCTCTAAAACTCGTTTACCTAAAAATGCGGGATTCCGTCAAATTACATAGTAGAGGAACTGTCTTAAAAATATCCAAACAGTAAAAACTATCGTCGTTACGCTTTGGCCAAATAATGCGTTTTTCATCAGAATAAGAGTTGGGTACATCAAACTCACCTTCAAATCCCAACTGTTGTTCGTGATAAGTCGCTGAAATAGAAGGAGACCAAACTTTCCAGCGATATTTACCTGAAGGGAGCGTTAAATCACGAGGAAAATACTCGTGTAATCCTTGACCACAAACAATAGCTTGTTTAACCATCTGCCAGTTTTGATCAAAAATATCAAGGCAGTAAAACGTATCTGTGCCTCGACTACCCCATTCAAGTTTTCCATAGTTAGACCAATAAGCCCAGCTTGTACTACTACTCAAAAGCAAAATACTTGCTAATATCCATTTTAAAAAACGTTTTTTCATTGAAAATCCTAAAGTTCAGTTACATATAATGGTTTTAAGTATAGCATTTGATTTTACACAGAAACTAGTAGTTTTATATAGTTTTTGATAAAAGTAAACGAGGGGATAAAACAAGTGAAATGTTCAAGCTATGCTTGGAGGCAATAATTAAGAGATGGCAGTATAGCTAAAAGATTTATAAAGAGTACCGAGGAAAATTTGTTAGGAACTGGTTACTCTCTCTTACCAACAAATTCGCCTATAATTCGCACTTCAGGAATTAAGCATACACCGGTTGCTTTCTCTATAGACTGTTGAATTTTTTCAATTAAACATTCAATATCAGTAGCAGTTGCTTGATGCTCATTGATAATGAAATTGGCATGTTTTTCTGAAACACAGGCTCCGCCCAAACGATAACCTTTCCAACCCAAATCTTCAATTAAGCGAGCAGCATAATTTCCCTGAGGATTACGAAAAACAGAACCGCAGGAAGGTAAACCAATCGGTTGAGTCTGATTACGTTTGGCTAATAATTCCCTAATTTTATTCTGATTTTGAGTATCTACTGTTGTACCTAATTTAAAGGTTGCGGATACAAACCATTCGTCAGGTGGCATGTTGACATGACGATAACCAATCTCGTATTCCTTGGAGGTGCGTTGTCGCAAGTTACCCACATTGTCCAAAGTTTCAACAGTATCAATTAGTGACCAGGTTTCACCGCCAAAAGCACCAGCATTCATGGTAAGTGCACCTCCTAATGTGCCTGGAATACCGGCCAAAAATTCAATGCCCCCGCAACCTTGTTGAACACTAGAACGGGCTAGTTTAGCGCAACTGATGCCAGCGCCTGCTTTTAAAACACCAGTATCCAACCATTCCAATTGATTTAATAAACCGGCAGTTAAAACAACTACCCCTCGTATACCCCTATCTCTGACTAGTAAATTACTGCCCAGACCTAGCCAGAATAAGGGGACATCTTGAGATAATTGGCTAATAAAATAGGCCAAATCTTCTAAATCAGCTGGTTCATAAAACCATTCAGCAGGTCCTCCCACTCGCCAAGTCGTATGTTTTGACATGGGTTCATTGTGGCGCAAGGTACCACGTAATGCGGTGAGTGGATGAGGAAATTGTTGCGGAGAAACAATATTGTCAGACGATTTCATGAATTATTGGTCAACAGCTGTGGTAGACGGGCAGCTAAAGCTCCAATACTCCCCGCGCCTAAAGTCAGTAATATATCTTGGTCTTGCAAAATTTCAGTGAGCGTTTGTGGAAGTGTGTCTAATTGCGGAATAAACACGGGTTTATATTGGCTGCGTTGTTGAATGGCTTGATGTAAGCTTTTTCCGTCGACACCGGTGATTACCGATTCACCTGCTGGATAAACATCTAACAAACATAGCATTTCAATCGTTGATAAAGTTTCAACAAATTCGTTAAATAAATCGTGGGTACGTGAGTAACGATGCGGTTGAAAGGCAACTACTAATCGCCGCTCTGACCAACCTTCACGAATCGCTTGTAAAACAGCTGCAATTTCGCGTGGATGATGCCCATAATCATCAACAAATAATACTTCACCTTGTGGCAATTGCAAAGTTTGCATTTGAAAACGCCGTCCAATACCTCCAAAATTTTGCAGAGCACGACAAATTGCGGTATCTGATACACCCACTTCATGGGCTACAGCAATGGCTGCCAAAGCGTTACGCACATTGTATTCTCCTGGCAAATTTAGCGTGACTTGCAACCAGGGAGTGTGATCATATAATACTTCAAAATGTGTTTGGCCTTGAGCTTGTTGAATATTGACTGCCCGAATTTCGGCTTGCTCAGATAAACCGTAAGTTAAGAGTGGTTTAGTTAAATGAGGTAAAATATCCTGAATCACAGGATCATCAATGCAAACCAAGGCTAATCCATAAAATGGCAACTGTTGCAGGAAAGTAATAAAAGTGTTTTTGAGCTTGTCAAAGTCATTGTCATAGGTCGCCATATGATCTTCATCAATATTGGTGACGACGGCTATGATGGATTTAAGATATAAAAATGAGGCATCACTTTCATCTGCTTCGGCGACTAAATATTCGCTTGTCCCCAAACTTGCGTGAGTGCCGGCACTATTCAGTTTGCCACCAATCACAAAAGTAGGGTCTAGTCCACCTTCAGCTAATAAACTGGCCGTTAAACTGGTTGTTGTTGTTTTTCCATGTGTCCCCGCAATCGCAATACCTTGACGGAAACGCATTAATTCGCCCAACATTTCAGCCCGAGGAACGACTGGAATATGGTGTTGACGAGCCGCTAGAACTTCAGGATTATCGTCTTTCACTGCACTGGAAATCACAACCACGTCACAACCATACACATTTTCTGGCACATGACCAATTTGGATTCTAATACCGAGATCGTTTAAACGGCGCGTCATGCCATTTTTGTGCAAGTCCGATCCTGATACCGCGTAGCCGATGTGGTGCATCACTTCTGCAATACCACTCATGCCTGAACCACCAATGCCAATAAAATGGATGCGTCGTCCCCGTTTGGGTAAAGGTAAACGTTTATTTTCAAGAGAGTGCATGGTGGATGCTCAGGCTTGTTGGGCAACGGCAGGGTCGGTATGCCACAGCTTTTCAAGTTGGTAAAAATCGCGTATTTCCGGCTGCATGATATGGACAACGATATCACCTAAGTCCACAAGCGACCATTCACCAACATCTCGTCCTTCTTCTCCCAAAGGCTGATGTCCAAATGCTTTGGCTTTTTCAATCACATGTTGGCTAAGTGCAGCTACCTGGCGGCGCGAATTAGCACTTGCGATAACCATAATATCAGTAAAATGGCTGACGGTTTTTACGTTTAATACTTTAATATCGTGTGCTTTTAAGTCTTCTAAAGCATTAATAACGGTGTTAAGCAATTGTTCTGTCATTAGTTTGTAAGTAAAGCTGGTGTGTTTGAATAAAATCTAAAACGGAGTTTGGTAATAAGCCTGTCAATTGTTTACCCGCCGTGATGTGTTTGCGGATACGTGTGGCTGAAATATCACACAGCGGCACATTAGCAATAAAGACCAATCCGGCTATCTGTTTGACGAGTGCTTGTGGTGTATTGACTTGTCTAGCTAATAATGTTTTTAAAGGGGTTGAACTAGGTAATACATAATTTGGGCGTTGAATGACAATAAAATGGGCAAGTTCACTCAGTTGTTGCCATTGGTACCATTTGGGTAGATTGATAAATGCATCCATACCAATAATAAAGCATAGTGGCGTTTCAGGGTAGTCACGACGTAAACTTTGTAACGTATTTAAAGTATAAGACGTGCCTGTTTGACAATATTCTCGATCATCAACGGTTAAACCAGTTATGTTTTGTACAGCCGTTTTAACCATTGCTAAACGTAAATCTGCATTGGCTAAAGGAGATTGACGTAAAGGTGGTAAAGCTGAAGGAATAAAACGCACTTCAGCTAAATGGCACTGTTCGTAAATTTCTATGGCAATCCGTAAATGGCCATGGTGAATAGGATCAAATGTGCCACCTAAAATCCCCATTGGTTGCCGAATAAATCCACTTGACATAGTTAGTATACATCACAGTTAAAGTTTTATACTTGGCGCCCAAAACGTTAGTTTTGGGTTATTTAATTGTAAATTTAAATCTAAAGATTTGGATTCCAAGGCTTAACTTATGGTGTGAAGTATTTACATGCCCGTCATTTCTGACGTTTCAGGAGAGTCAGTGGTCACAGTTTCATCTTGGGCAGTTTCTTCATCGTCTTGATTTTCTACAGCATCATCAGAATTTTCAGTGCCTTTTGTACCCGTTCTACCAAATAATCCACTGACAGGACTTAACACTAAGTGACCATTAGGTGCAATCCAATACCAACCTTGAGAAATTTGACCTAAGCTTTCGGTTTCTAGTTTATTTTTGCCACTTTCCATACTAAACATGGTTGACATACCCATACCACCTGGAGGGGAAAAATTATTTGAAACACCAACAGGGTAAAGCACTAACTGCCCATTACTGCGACGTTCAAACCATCCTTTAGTGCCCAGAACGTTTCCCGCAATAAAACCATAAAGCATACCCGTATTACCATACATGCCTGCCATGCCCCCCATGCTGTACATGTCCATATTGTACATACCTGGCATACTCATGCCATACATACCACCCATTCCCATCATACCAGGAGACATGCCATAATACATTCCCCCCATTCCTTGCATCCCCATCATGCCATCCATACCGTACATTTGGGCTTTGGCTATTGGGGTTATGGCGACAATCACCAAGAGAAAACTTACAGACACAAGTTTTTTTATTTTTGCTAGTAGCATAATGCGCCTCCTATGAAAATTTTTAGTTAGATATTAACAAGTTCCATCATTCTTTTTGCGCCAATTGCCTACCTTCAAGTAAATGCTGTAAGGTGTCTAAACAATCTTTTTTTACATTAATTAAAGGGGGATAGGCAACCAGTTTGGCCCGACTGCGCATAAGCAAACTTCGGATAATATACCCCATCCCTTTGATGCCGTAAAGATGCACTGGGTAAATGGGGGCGTTAGCTTTTTCAGCTAGCCATAATGTCCCTTTTTTTAGTTTACGAGGTAATTCATCAGGTAACGTAATTTTACCTTGAGGATAAAGCGCGATAACTTCTCCTTGTTCAAGGGCTTTTAAGGCTGCACGTAAGGCAGCTTCAGGACGAGAATGTCGATCAACAGGAATACTACCCGCCGCTTTGAACAAAATTTTAGCCCCAAAACGCTCATATTCTTCTCTTGCGATTAAAAAACGAAGTGGTCTACGGGTTGATGCAATCAGCAAAAAAGGGTCTAAACCAGAGATATGGTTAGAGACAACAATCGCTGGGCCTGTTGGTGGAAGTTCAACAGAGGTGTACTGAAGGCGATGATAATGAACACAAAATAATTCATTAAGTTTATCTAAACAGTTCAACCAACGGTATCCCCACTTACCATCTGGCGTTGCCTCACATTGAGATAAACCTAAATTAATTAGCCAACTACTTAAAATAATTAAGACTAAAACAGTCAGGAACATCACCTTAAATCCCACAGTATTAGACAATTTAGTTTATTCTATCACTATTTAGAAATTTTGGGCGTTTTTATCTATCAGTTCATAACCAGAAAACAAATGCCATTCAAAAGGCATTGACATCTGTTATCAAAGTTGGCCTACAAAACCTTCATTCACTGCTATTTTTACTTAAAATTATATTTTGAAAACTCATAGAGACAGATAAGGCATACCCTACAGCCATTCACCATTCAGAATAGCTGTAGGGTACTTACCATTTTGCATATTATCTGTATTTTTTAGAATGATGGACATCATAATGGTGGATGAAATTACGTCTACCTACTTTAAGGGCGGATGTAATTTTTGCTTTAGCTCTAAAAACATTTTTACAGTGGAATCTATTAATTGTTCAGTTGCGGCTAAAGCGGTTTTCTCATATAAGGCTCTTTCTCGTTCAGAGCTTCCAACCCGAGTTGATAAACCTTCTTTACTAGCAACGCCTTCCGCTGTGCCATAAGGATAACCATTGCGTACATAATAATAAAGCTTTAGCATAGCCTTCCGCTTGTAGCGATTGTCCTGGCGAAATATAAGCGCCTACAATCGTTAAGTCCATCAATGAGAGTAAATTCGAGCTGCGTTCTGATTTACCATAAACTTCATAAAGCAATACAATGTCTAAATGTTGCCGTGCTGCCCCTAATCTAATTTTATGAATCACATTTTGTAAATTAGATTTGTATTTACTTGCATATTGCCCTGCAACCATTTCAGCAACTAATGGACTAACAGCTATAAATTCACCAAAGGTTGTACCTAGTTTCTCATGCGCATTGAACCATAAATTGGCTTCTTCATGTGACATGGAAGCTAAACGACCATTCATAATTTTGGCAATCCCAATACGCGCAGGAAATTGTAATTGCGGTTCCACTGCCGCAACAGTCAATACTTCTTTATCAATGGAGCTAGTATGATCACTCTGTTGGTATTTTTCTGATGTGGGATAACGAGATAAGTAATCTTTTCCTGAAGTTGTTTGCACATTATGGGTACAGGCAAACAGTTGCCAACAGATAATATTGAGAATGAGTAACCGTATCATAAATAACTCTCTTAAGGAATTGAAATTACTGTAATATTAGCAGTTAATGGTAAATTTTACGAATGGACATTTAAATGGCTTATGTTCCGCAAACCAGTTTAATACTTATATTTTCCACCATTTGGAATAACTGTCTGATGCTTACCATTTTGAGATTGGGGCATGACAATAGTGTGGGTGATTATCCAATCCATGCTTGCATAGCCTTTTTAAAAAGTGATAATAGTTAGAGTATTAAAAGGTTAGAGGCATATTGTCAAAATAAAATAAGAATGCTAGGATTGAAAAAAATGTGAATTGCATTGTTATCTCTACGCACTATGAAAATATTAAAAAGCAGTAGGCATTCAAAAATAACTGGTAACTTTGCAGAATCACTGGTTTTGTATTGGCTTTCAAAATATGGTTTTGAGTGCGCATTAATTGATCACACTGGCATTGATATTATTGCAAATAACCCTCATACAAATGAACTAATGGGCATTTCTGTTAAATCACGCTCTAGAAATGAAGGAACAGAAATGACGAACGTTGGAATAGGTGTTAATCAGTACGATAAAATTCAAGCTGCATGTAAAGTTTTTGGTTGCAATCCATACACTTCGCAATAGTAGTTGATGCTAGCGCCAAGATAAAAGTGTTCATATTGCGCATGGAATATTTACAAAAAATATGTCCATCTGCTAAAACTATTTCTTGGAAAATGTCAAAAAAATGGTTGGAAACTTACAAAAATGATCCCGAAATTAAGACTTTTGAATTTGAACACTTTACAGATAATTGGTGGTAAATTTAAGAGTGTATGCATAAGTATTCAAAATATACTTTGAAAAAGGGAAATTTGTTACTGAAAATTGCGACTTGGCTAGTATTGCCTCAATATCATTTAAAATCGCTAATACCATAGGTGAGGGATTTTGTGTTCGTAAAAGTCCTACCTATGTATGGAAAATAGGCATGTGGCGGTAGTAGCTGTGTATGAGCACCATTTTGGTAGTGTACCAAAAATATTTATGCGGCATAAATTACCAGTACAAAAATCATGCTATGTACAAAATGGCCAGTATATTTGGCCATGATGAACCTAAAGTAGATTGTAAATTATGTCAAGATCCATACGCAAAAGCTAACAAATTATTCTTTTTGACGCAGTGTCTACTTTTGTGGGACAGCCACCTAAGTTAAGCCCTGGAGTCTAAATTTTTAGATTTACCGTGAATTTTAGAATTAATCACTCAAAACTAACGTTTTTAACCTCCACAGAAAATTTCTTAACTTAGAACCTGTTTAAAGTCATTGAAAAAGTCAAAAGTCTGTCAGATAATGAAGTAATGAGAAAAACATACCCAAGCGATATAAGTCGTAAGCAGTTTG
>JADGDF010000175.1 GCA_016745055.1 Thiotrichaceae bacterium
CTCAAGCTAAGGCTATTCGCAAACGAGAACGCTGCAATGTCGATACCCTATTTACTCTTCATTTCAATACTGACAAATTATAATGCGCTAGCTATATAGGTTCTATCCCAGATTCATGGTGTCATTTGGCTCATTTGGAAAAGATTGATCTAACCTTAAACTACGACCTTGATAGTTTTCAAACATCCTGTCCTAACACACAATCCTGTTTGGTTTACGGCGTCCATGATGAAGACTTAAATAACTCTCAGTTTTTTACCGTGGATGCCGATTTGAAAGTGAACCCCTTGGGGAAAACTCACAGAGGATGGGATATCGAAGGTTTGGATATTCATCCAGACACTCAAGTTCTTTTTGCTACTTCTGGTCAAAATCCAAGCGAAAAGTTTGAAGCTGGCGCCCTTTATATCATAAATAAACAAAATGGCAAATTAACCTCTGTTTGCCACACTGATTTAGTGGGTATGGGCCAATGGGCAAGGTTTATTCACCATTGATACTGAACAAAGTCAGGAAGAAAATTGCGCACTGACTCAAATCTTTCCTAGTATGGCTGATGTTGAAGCATTGGCTTGGGGTGCTCAAGGACAAACACTCTATGGTGTCATGGGGACTACGTTATATCAATATGAAAACGATGTTGTTTCAGAAAAATGCACCCACTTCCCAGCCAAAACGGAAGCATTAGATACTGTTATTCTCAATGGACAGGAAGTATTACTGTTTGCAGTACATGGAAAAGACGATACTCGCATTCACTCATTTGACGTTGAGACTTGTTCCATTATTGATACTGCCCCTTTGCCTGTTGACACCATTTACACAGACATTGAAGGGCTGGCTTTGGATTGTCGTTGAAGGCTTTATGACTGGAGAATTTTTAATGGATATCTTGTATTACTTAACCCACCACTCCTTTCTCAATTAGGTAATGACTATGCAATTAAGAGCACATCAGTAACAGAAGTTGACGAGCATTGGGTCAATACGCTTAATGAGTTTTTAGCGGTTACTTAGCCTTGCCAGATGTTCACTAACTTCTTCTGCTATTTTTAAACGTTTTTGAATGACGTAACATTACGCGCTTTCGACTCCACCTTAACCGATAGGTAAATCCTTAAATTTGGCATAGTCAAGAAAATTTTTTTGAGTGCGACAGATTTTTATGGTTCTTACGTATAATTAAATAAGGAGCTATCTATGACACATTTTGTGACACAAACGGAGGATGAAATTCTTTAAGTTGTTTCAAGAATGAGGGACGCGATTTCCCCAGCCCGTCAGTTTTTTAAAAGGAAATTTACATGAATATGGCAATGAAATATAAACTGCTACTGGGACTACTCGTTTCAGTGTGCAGTACTCCCAATTGGGCAGACACTGCGATTCCAGATATTAAAGCCAATCAATCTGATGAACCGATAACAATAAATGCCACCGATAACTTGAGTGTTACCATAGCACTCAATAGCAATGACCAAAATGAAAATGCAGACTGGTGGCTAGTGGCTGATACACCCACTGGTTTATTTTCTTATCAAGATGCCATCGGCTGGCAAGTTGGTATCGTACCAATGAAGCAAACAATGCTGTCAATGGTAAGTCAACAAGAAATATTGAATATTATTGGATTACCGACAGGTACTTATACGATCTATTTTGGCTTTGACAGCAATATGAATGCTGAACTTGACCTTAATCAGGCCATTTATGATGAGGTGAATATCAAGGTATTATCTGCTGTGACTTATCCTATTGTCGATACCGCACAAGGCACTTGCTACAACAACAGTGAACTCATCGACTGTCCCGCGGCAGGCGCAGATTTTTATGGGCAGGATACTCAATACACAGGCAATGCACCTAGCTACACCGACAATGGCAACGGTACTATCAATGACAACATCACGGGTCTGGTTTGGACACAAGACCTGTCAAGCGCATCTATGCCTTGGTCTGATGCCTCAGGCTACTGCGAATCTCTTGAGGTTGGCGACATTACCGACTGGCGTTTACCCAACGTGAAAGAACTGTGGTCAATCAGAGACTTCTCGACAGGTTGGCCTTGGGTTGATACCGATTACTTCTATCTGGTTGGCGATGGCTCTCAGGGTGCTCAACAGCATTCATGGTCGAGCAACTACTATCTGGTCAATACCGAAGAAGCGGTTAAAGATGTCGCCTTCATTGTTAACGACTGGACTGGACATATCAAAGCGTTAGACGGTAATCGATTCGTGCGTTGTGTTAGCGGCGATGAGTATGGCATCAACGACTTTGTTGACAACAGCAATGGCACGATTACCGATAATGCCACTGGTTTGATGTGGGCACAGAACGACAGCGGCGAGGCAATGGACTGGGAAGCAGCTCTGGCCTATGCCGAAGCGTCCACCTATGCCGGTTACGATGATTGGCACTTGCCCAATGTCAAAGAACTACAAAGCATTGCTGATTACTCAGGAGCCTTCCCGGCCATTGATTCAACCCTATTCAATCTTACGGGGATCATCAATGAAGCAGGTAATGCCGACTATCCGTTTTACTGGACAAACACCTCAAATCCCTACATCGACCCGAAAGATGAAGATGGCTACTGGTATGCATGGTACGTGGCTGCTGGCTACGCAGTAGACATGGACGGTAACGACACGCATGGTGCAGGTGCAGTACGTTTTGACACCAAATCGGAAGACGGTGCTGATGGCCCAGATGGCGAGCGTTATTACAACTATGTGCGCTTGGTGCGCGGTGGTGATGTGACCAAAACACCGGACGGCGATCCAACTGCTTATCGTATGGATCGGGTTGTTGTGTTTGAGGATGGCGACACGGGTAACGTGGGCGGCGGCGCAGGTGGCCCACAAGGTGGACCGCCTGACTTTGTTACTGCCGCGGAACAATTAAGCGTAACAGAAGAAGTGCTGATAGCTGCGTTGGGTGATCCCAACCGTGAGACAGACTATGAGGCGGCAGCCGCCGAGCTGGGAGTCACAGTGGAAGCATTGCAAGCTGCATTAATGGTAAACAGCGAGCCAACAGGTGCTCCTCAAGGTGGTGCAGACAGCCCACAAAGACCTGACATGGCGGCCGCCGCAGCACAATTAGGCGTGACAGAAGAAGCACTGATAGCCGCATTGGGTGACCCCGCTCAGGGCGCGCCTGATTTTGCCGCTGCTGCTGAAGCACTGGGTGTGACAGAGGCAGACCTAATGGCTGCGTTAGGTGGTACACCTGAAGGAGGAATGCCATCAGAACAACCAGCAGCACCAAATGCGCCATAAACTTACAAATAGTCTTGTAGGGTCGGTGAAACTAACCCTTACAGAGCTTATAATAATCGATTACCTCGCTCCCAAGCTTTGCTTGGGAGTGTCTGCACAGGAAGCTCTGCTTCCCGTCTCGCAAAGCAGAGCTTTGCAGACATGCATTACCAAGCAGAGCTTGGTAATGAGAGAAAGATGATAAAGGCAAACTTGTGCTTAGACCCAATCGCTCTAAACACTAAGGAAACAACATGAAAAATTCTCATATAAAACTTATTGCTATGTGCTGCTGGCTTTTCAGCACTTACGCCACTGCCGCTGAGTTAAATCAATATAAAATTGAAGTATGGGCTGATAATTGGTTCGCTGCATATCTTGATGGAAATCTGTTATTAGAAGATTCTGTTTCGATTAACACTGAGCGTTCCTTTAACGCTGAAACCTATGAATTTTCTGCGCCAAACTCCTTTCAATTAGCCTTTATTATTAAAGACTTTAAGGAAAACGATACAGGGCTTGAGTATATCGGCTCAAATCGTCAGCAAATAGGAGACGGTGGTTTTATCACTCAAATTACCAATTTAGACACGGGTAATATTGTGGGTATTTCTGATGGTTCTATGCGTTGCCAAGTCATTCATAAAGCCCCTTTGGACAGTGCTTGCTCTAGTGAAGCAAATCCCGTTGCAAGTCAAAGTCCATGTGAATTTATCAGTGCTGAAGAACCTGAGTCATGGAAAACAGCCACTTTTGATGACAGTGCATGGGCATTCGCCACTGAATATACAGCCGCACAAGTCAGCCCTAAAGAAGGCTATGATGAAATACTCTGGGATTCAAGTGCAAAGTTAATTTGGTCAGATGACTTGGAAAAAGACAATACAGTGCTGTGTCGGCTTGCGATTGGTGGCACAAGTGGCGATTCATTACCCGAAACTGAACACACGCATGATGAGTCACATTCACATGATGAATTACATTCGCATTTTGAACACTTTGATAATGTCAAAACCAGTGAAGATTCAACTTACTTACTTATCGAATCCAACGGTATACCTGAACACAATATGATGGAAGGCATCACCAGTTGGCAGCAGCAAGTACCCCTTCCACAAGCGTATACAGGCAGTAATAGTTGGAAAATACCACTCAATCCCGTTTTAGCTGATAACCCAATATTAACCAAGGAGCACTTTCATCGTGGTGCAATTGCTATTGCGGTAAATGGTGTGCCCATTTTTAATGCGTTAAATAATCGGGGTGAATATGCAGCTGATATTGGTGAGTTGGATAAATGGGGTGGACATAGCGGTCGAGCAGACGACTATCATTACCATTTAGCCCCAGAACATCTTGAAGAAATTGTTGGTGAAGGTAATCCCGTCGCCTATGCTTTAGATGGCTTTCCTTTATATGGCAAAACTGACCATCCGCTTGATGAATATTTAGGACGGTTTAACGAGAGCAGCTCATATCAGTACCATGCTGCTGATTATCCTCCGTATTTAATTGCTGGTTTAAGAGGCGAGGTGCAAGTAGATTCGCTGGCAAATGCCCCTGAAGATCAGATTGAACCTCAACCAAGATCACAACCTGTTCGAACTAAAGATTATGGACCTTTAAATGGTGCTGAAATTACAGGGTTTAATAACATTGGTGAGAATAGTTATTCATTGGAATACGCCATCAATAACAAAACACAGCAAGTTAATTATCAATGGAATGAGAATGGAGAGTATCGGTTTGTTTTTGTGGATGCTCAAGGCAACGAAACCATTGAAAATTACCAAGCCAATAATGCTAATCCACCTACCCCACCTGCTGCTCCACCTGCCCTCAGGGCTGTTCCTGATATTAAAGCAAATCAATCTGATAAGCCAATAACAATCAATTCTACTGATCATCTCAGTATTAGCATTGCACTGAATAGCAATGGTCAAAATGACAACGCCGATTGGTGGCTGGTGGCGAATACACCAGTAGGTTTATTTTCTTATCAAGAAATGACCGGCTGGCAAGCTAGCATGGTACCGATGAAACAAGCGGCACTTGCAACCTTGCCTCAGCAAGAAATACTGAACAGCACTGGATTATCTGCGGGCGCTTATACACTTTATTTTGGTTTTGATAACAATCCAAATGGTGAACTTGATTTAGATCAGATTGTTTATGATTATGTGAATATATTGAGTGAAGCAAATACAGATGCTGACTTTGAAGCCACTGATTGGACTGATGAAACCCATAGTAAAAAAGTAGACCCTAATTTTGATGAGGTTTTTGACGACACGCAAGTCAAACGCTTAGATTTTGTCGTTACTGAAGCACGTTGGCAAAGTATGCTGGATGATATGACAGCCACTTATGGTGAATTCGGACGGAGAGTCAATGGGCAGCAAGGTCTTAGTGATACTGATGAAGACCCCATTTTTGTCCCCGCTGATATTTTTTACAACGGTAAACAATGGTATCGCGCTGGCATTCGATTTAAAGGCAATTCTTCACTTCAAAGCAGTTGGCGAGCCGGGATACTCAAGTTGTCATTTAAACTAGATTTTGATGAATTTGAAGATGATTATCCACAAATCGACAACCAACGTTTTTATGGATTCAAAAAGTTCAGTCTTAAAAATAACTATGATGATAAATCTTTTATGCGTGAGAAAGTAGCGGCTGACGTATTCAAAAATGCAGGCGTACCTGTTTCTCATACTGCGTTTTACACCTTATATATCGATCATGGGAATGGCCCTGAGTATTTTGGTTTGTACACCTTAGTGGAAGAAGTGGATGGCCCTGTATTAGATACACAGTTCTCTAGTGATGAAGGCAATTTGTATAAACCTGAAGACGGTAGTGCGAATTTTGTTGCAGGCACATTTAATCCAGAGGATTTTACGAAAAAGACCAATGAAGATGATGAAGACTGGTCTGATATTATTGCCTTGTTCGATGCTTTGCATGATGACACTGCAACGACCGACCCCGTAGCTTGGAGAACAAATCTTGATGCGGTATTTGATGTTGATGGCTACCTGAAATATTTGGCGGTCAATGGCATTATTCAAAATTGGGATACCTATGGTCGTATGATTCACAACTATTATCTTTACAACAACCCTGAAAACAATAAGTTGACGTGGATTCCTTGGGACAATAATGAAGCCCTGCAAACAGGCAAGCAAGGTGGGGCAGTGGCGTTGGATTTCTCTGATATGAATGCTTCCGAGTGGCCTTTGATAGCCAAAATCTATGCGGATGACGAGTATAAAGCCCGCTATGATGATTATTTGTTTGAAGTGATAACGAATGCCTTTGAAACCAGCAGCATCCAAGCAACTTATGATGATTATTCAAGCTTAATTGCACCATACGCAACGTCGGAACGCGCGGGGTATTCTTTCTTGAAAAGTAGCGACGATTTTTATAATACAGTAGATACGCTGAAATCACATGCGACAAGCCGAGCAACAGCGGTCAGCAGCTATTTGTTGAACAGCGAATAAGCTTATCAATTGTTTATCGTTAATTCCATTTTATACATTTAGAATAGGTTGTTCTTGATTTTAGAAATGATGAGGATTGCTATAGTCAATTTCATTTTGAGAGGCTAGCAGTCCTTTCATACTTTTAAAATTAAGGATGACCATTCTTATATCATTTTAGAATAAAACGACGATACATCAATCCGTTTTTAACATCTACAAAGAGAAAGATTGTGAAGAGAAAAGTGACCACATTATTAAGTGCGATCAGCTTGATATTAGCCAGCCAAACCAATAGCTGGGCGGTTGATGCTGTACCTGATATTAAAGCAAACACCTCTGATAACCCAATAGAAATTAACTCGACTGCACATCTCAGTGTCACCGTCACATTAAATAACAATGACCAAAGTGACAACGCTGATTGGTGGTTAGTGGCGAATACACCCTCTGGCTTCTTTTCTTATCAAGAAAACGTCGGCTGGCAAGCGGGTGTCGTACCGATGAAACAAGCCGCATTGGCAACATTGTCTGAGCAAGAAGTATTAAATGGCACAGAATTACCTGCGGGTGCTTATACACTTTATTTTGGTTTTGATAGCAATCCAAATGGCGAACTTGATTTCGATCAAATTGTGTATGATTCAGTGAGCGTTGTGTCTACTGATCCTACTTATAATTTGAATGGTCTTGATCCGAGCCTTTTCTTTGAAGGTGCATTAGTAAAAGAACCCGTTATACAAGACTGCACACTTTCAGATGGGACAGAAACCACTTGCTATGAAATAACGGTTGCGGGCTATCCTGCAAATCATGAGGCTGGACCTTTTTGTCCAAAAACAATCACAGACACGGCAGAAGATGTGGGAATTTGGCTTGATGGCAATGGGGTTTATGATGCGACGGGCGAATTTATTTTAGGCTTGGCTGACCTTTATAACGATACTGGTTGGAAAATGTATAACGATGACGGCACAGTAAATGTCACTGATACGAAAGAAGAATTTGAGCTAGCAGCCGTTCCTGATATTGATGAAGCTTTGCATAATCATTGTGTTGAAGGGCGCGTTGAATGGCTTGAAAATGGTGAACCAATTCAAACTACAGTTTTGATTCCAACCACGCCTGTGAAGGCTGCAAGTGCAACATCAGCAACCAATGGCAACTTGGGGATTACGCTTAACGGTGTCGTCATTGCCCATTCAGCACCTGTGGCGGCTATTTTAAGTGCTCATATAGCTAGCGCATTATAATTTGTCACCATTGAAATGAACAGTAAATAGGGTATCGACATTGCAGCGTTCTCGTTTGCGAATAGCCTTAGCTTGAGCCC
>JADGDF010000018.1 GCA_016745055.1 Thiotrichaceae bacterium
GGTTTGATTCCAGCATCGGGTGGCCGAAACCGAGAGACCTTCTCTCATCTTTAATACAGCATGGAAAGCTACGCTTTCCTTCAGGACACACTAGGGTGGATTAAGTGGAGCTAAATCATTAAGTTTCGTGGAACTTCCCCAAATGGTAAAGAGCTATTGCTTATCAACTTTGAGGATTATTCATTACCTTGACAGTAATTTTCAAAGGTTTTGCCCCTTTACTGATCATGGAAGGATCTGCTCCCTTCTCAAGCATGGCTTGTGCTTTGAGTTTAGCTTCTTTCAATGGTCCAGCCCAAATGGAATGGCGAGAACCGGTGCTAACTTTGAGCAGTAGCCAAAAAACTTTCATTTTGTCATAACCATATATTTCCTGCATTATTTTTCTAACATAACCGAAACTATTGATAGGATCATCATGCAAAATTACCTGAGTATGAGCATCTTCAGGAAAGGCATCTAAATGTTGTAAAAATGTGTCATATGAGGTGGCATCTGAGTCTGTAGTAAATTCTTCCCCATCTTCAGTCTCCAGTTTCTGCAAAATTAGATCGATACCGTAACCTGTGTTGATATGACTCAAAAGAGAATCTCCGGAGTAATGCCAAGGGTACGTTAGAAAACGGCCATTTAGCTTGGCTACCGCATCTTTTGCCAATGCGTACCGTTTTGCAAGATAAAAACAAAAGGCAAAGATATTCAACGCTTCTAGGTACTCATGGCTATCTGTATTGACTTGAATGAGTCGCTCATAAGTTTGCTCTAAGTCTTGACGGACGTCAGGCAAGGTAAAATATCCCTCTGCTTCTTCATCTAAATCTTGCATTCCAAGATACAACCAATGTTCAAGGTGTGCCATTGCGACTAAACAGGCCAGTGGACTGCCTGCAGGTGCGCGAACAAACGCTTTACGTGCAACAATAAAGGATTCCCCCTGTTCTCCTCCCCATTTCTCGGCTAAAGCATCAATCATATGACTGTGTGCAGTAAAATGATTGGGCGAACGTGTTAATGCTTTGGCAAAATACTCCCATACTTGATCACGCTCAAAGCCCGTCCCCATAGCAATAATAATCTGGCCAATGTAAGGTTCGGCATAGTTATCGTCAAGTGAAATCGCTTGTTCAAATAAAGATTGCGCCATTAATAGGCGTTGATAAAACAACTCTATACCCTTTTGAGTCACCGTATTTGCAGTACCGCTCCCTCGTGCTTCCCAAGCCCAATGGATGGCATGCAGACCAGACACAATATAAGGTAAAGAATGATTGGGTACTGCATCACGCCATAACGCAAATTCCTTAGGAAGACCTTTTTTATCTGCGATGACATCAAGTACCCGATAACGGTCATCTCCACTCAGCATATTTATCGCTTGCTCTATTGCATTCCAATCAGCAGCCTTTAAATACTGTTCGATTTGCATGATTAGAGGATCGTGTTCTAAGTTAACAAAGCTTGTCTTAGGCTTCATACCAAACCAGCCAACCAGTTTTTCGATGGCTTTGAACAGTCCCCATATCGCATGAATGATGTTAGCCTCAGAAAAAGGCTCTTCCCAAAAGCGTCGGGAAATTTCAAAGGTTAGCCACAAGGAAATACCGGTGATAAGTGATGCTGGGGCTGTTGCTATACCCGTTTTTGCAATTAACCATTCCCCAGTAACATATGCCACAAGCCAGAAAAACCCAATGCTATCTTGTTTTTGGGTGTAAAAGTAGAGTACTGCCATGATAGCAAGATAAATGATAATATCTATATTCATAGTGGTTGAAAGCGTCTAATTTATTGTTTTAATAGAGTAAAATTAAATTTTTTAACTAGTATATTATAGACTATTGTATCTTTTTGACGAGCAGCTATGGTAAAACTATTTGATGCTCATGCGGTGAAGTAAGAAATAATTGTTGTCTCAATATATATATTTTTATCTTAAAATAGGAAATTTTATGCTGCTAATGCTCAAGGTCAGCCAGGTAGCTCTGGTTAGCGGAACGTAACCCGATAACTAAGGAATATTCAACCACACACGAGTGTAAGTTTGTACCCAAAGGAATCTGCACAAGCCAATGACTCGTTGTTAGTTTGGCTAATAGAGGCAAAGTAAGTATATTCTTTCACAATACGTTAAATAAAGTAAATGACAACAACCTAATAATTAAACAGGCAACATCGAGCATCAAAAAAATCCAAGACATGGAATAAACTTATAGAATTGGAGTGGGAAATTATCAAGTTATTTATACAGTAAAAGCGGTGGTGCTACTTATTGAAATTATTAGAGTCCGACATAGGAAAAAAATTTATAAAAAAATGATGATGTGAGTTACTTCTGAGTCACACTATCTAAAGCATTATCCACAGTTTCAAGAAATTTCTTAATATCAATTGGTTTAATAATATAACCATAAAAGCCTGCTTCTTTACCTTGAACTGTATCTCGAGATTTATCGTCAGCACTCAATGCTAATACCGGAATTTGACTGGTATCTTCTTCAGTTCGTAAATTTTTTAAGACTTCAAATCCGTTCATGCCAGGCAAATGAATGTCTAACAAAATCACATCAGGATGATGAATATGAGCTAGTTCCAATCCCATCTCACCCGTATGTGCAGAAACCAAAGCAATGTCAGGACGCGCTTTTAATACCTGGGAAACTAAACTCACATTGGTACGACTGTCTTCAATGTATAATAAAATATGTTTTGCTTCCCCTTCTAACACATTTTGAGAAAGTGTTGTTTGTGCTGTTTTACCTGTGGGAAGTTCTATCCAAAATATGCTTCCTTTCTCAAACTCACTTTCAACACCAATACGACCATCCATCATTTCTAATAATTGTTTGGTAATGGTTAGCCCAATACCCGTTCCTTCAATGAGATTAAGCCCACTCAAACGAGTAAAGGGATCAAAGATTTTAGTTTGTTGTTCCTCAGTTAATCCAATCCCTGTATCCTTCACTTCCAACCGCATCCACGCTTCTTCATTTTGGTTTAATTCAAGCGTAATATTGCCTTCATCTTGATTATATTTAACTGCATTCGTTAATAAGTTTAAAATGACTTGTTTTAACCGCTCTTGATCAGCAAGTGCATAATGAGGTGCTAAAGAAAGCGTTTTATTTTCAAAATGAATACGACGTTTTTCCACAGCAGGCTTAATTGAAAGTTCACATTCTTTAATTAGTTCGACCAAATTGATTTTTTCGATGGATAAATCAAATTTACCTGATTCAATCTTAGTTAAATCAAGCACTTCGTTAATTAATTCTAATAAGTGCCAACCTGCTTGCAAAATATTACCCACATATTGTTGCATATCTTCAATCGTATCACTGTCAGCCCCTTCTTCTGCGGTAATACTTAATTCTTCTTTTAATAACTCGCCATAACCCAAAATGGCATTCATAGGGGTGCGCAACTCATGACTCATACTGGACAAAAATTGAGATTTAGTTTGGCTTGCTTTTTCAGCCATTTCTTTTGCCTCAATGAGGGCTTTTTCAACTTTTTTAGCTTCACTCATATCAGTAAACATTAAAATAAACCCAACCATTTGCCCTTGCTCGAAAAGCGGGTCAAACACACAAGCAACTGGTAGGGTTAGTTCCTTGCACTTTAAAATTGCATTATGGTCTTGAAAAGAACGTTTGGTAGCTAATTGCTCTAATAATTCAGGTGTAGACAAGGAAGATGTGCTACCATTTGTACGGTGAAATTCAAATAGGTCTAGTAATTGATGCTTTTGGGTTTTAAATAGGCAGAAATATTGTCTGGCCATATGATTTGCAAACAAAAGTTGGCCTTTGCGATCAAAAACGCAAATACCACTACTAACCGCTTGAAGTACGTGAATTAGCTCAAAATGATTGAGCGTAATGTCTGTTGCTGCAAATTCTGCCAATCCATCTTTTGGGGAAATAAGGCCTTTTTCCCATAAATGCCTTTCTTTATCCGCATTTTCATAAAAAAGATCAATACGCGAGACGAATTCTTGCCATTTGGATAAATCAGTTGGCAAATTATTTATATCAAATCCCGCTCTGCGTAATTGTCGTTCTAAGAGTGAATGCATGGGAGATATTTCGTTGCGATCAGACATCAAACATGATCTAAAATTGATTGCACCCAATAAATCTATAATTATTTTAGATAATCTGATCTCTGAGATGGTTACAAATGTGCGTTAGCCCTAAAGCAATTTTTTCTCCCATACATTATATCTTATTTAGCACAACATGACCTATATTCTATAAATATCCTCAAGGTCAATATATAAAAAATTATCATGAATACACGAAGCTTGGGATGTAAAAGCCCTAAATTTAAGATAAAGAAATAGAGCAGTTTGGGTAAGGATGTATAAACAGGCTCTAACATATGTTCATGAACTGATTTTACATTATTGCAAACCGTCTTTGTGAATGATACTTAAAATCTTTGTTAATCTTGCTTCTAAGCTAGTCATTTTCCGTTTTATAATGCTCACAGAGCAATCAATCCGCTCATCATGGCTTAATCCTAAAACTAAACTATTTAGATGTTCGATATAGGATTGATTTAAAGCTGCTTTACCTTCCTCGTAAACTAAGGGAATACCTGGTTGTATGATGATAATATGGTTAAAAAATTGATTGGTCAGTGTGAAACAGTTGGTTAAATAGTTTTCTAGTTGCTTAAAATTAACACTTGTTTTACCTTGAATATCAGCCAGTGTATAGGCCATGAAATCCAAAGGTGTTCTGTCCGTAATAAAATTACCTTGAGTAACTTGCCAACTTTGTTGAGCTGCTTCTGCAACATGTTGTTGAATAGTTAACCGTGTATTAAAATCCATGACTTGGGCGGGATCAAGCCCATGTTGTTTAAAAACGGCACTTGTCGTTGTTTGAACAAAAGGAATATTGAGTTGAGCTGCAATGGTTTTTGCTAGCGTTGTTTTACCTGTGCGATGAGCGCCAGCAATGCCGATAGTTTTCATTCGTTTGCAATGGATAAATCAAATAAATTCATCGAATGTATTTTCCCTGCCCTCGAAAAATAGTTATTCCTTGTACCGAGTTTTCGTCATGCAAATAATGTAAGACTGGCGTCAAATTACCTTTGGCTTCGGATAAATAAATATGCACCATTGTAATTTTTTTCATTGGATTAACCTTGCGCCTAGCATGCCTAACCATGTGGCAAATAAGCAAAAAATGACACTCATGCCTATGTTTAACAAAGCCTTAATTTGTTCACCTGCATACATAAGATTTAAAGTTTCTAAAGAAAAGGTGGAAAACGTGGTAAAAGCACCTAAAAATCCAATAATTAAAGCAGCTCTCCATTCTAAACTGGCAATGCGTTCAAATAAAAAAATGGATAAAAAACCAATTAACAAGCTGCCAATGAGATTAACTGCCAACGTGCCATAAGGGAATTCGCGTCCAAATAGGTTATATATGCCTGAAGAGACCCAAAAACGCAGTAGTGCGCCTAATGCGCCGCCACCTGCAATTGCAAGTAATTGCATCATATTTTAATCTAACTTATTGATATTTTGTAAAATGTTTACTTTACTTAAGACTTGGTTGGTTTTAAAAATTTGCGAGGTTTGCTTAAAATAGTGTTGGTAGTTATTCAATTCGTTCTTTATTTCACTGCCGTTACAATACAAAATACTTGGACTGCTTCACCACGTCCAAAAGCAGTTAAACCTTCACCTGTTGTGGCTGTAATACCAATGTCTTCCAAAGTAAGGCCAAGAAGTTTAGCAATACTTGCTTTCATCAAATTTATTTTAGGCGTGATTTTAGGGCATTTGGCTTCAATACTAAAGGATACATGAGTAATTTGCCAAGATTGCAAGTATTTTAAAGCTTCTTCCACATAAACTCGGCTATCAGTAATACCTTGTTCATGACAAAGTTTATCGCTGATTTCACCTAGAATATTCACACCTGTAATACCTGAAATACCGTTGGCAAGTGAATGTAACACCACATCTGCATCACTGTTACCCGCCAAAGGAAATTCCTTTTCAAAATAAACCCCTCCTAAAATAAGTTTTTTTGTGGTATTGTTAGTGTCGAAAAGATGGCTGTCTTGTCCAAGACCCGTTTTAAATTGCATGAGATAATTGCTCTTGTAAATAAAGTTCAGCCAATTTTAAATCTTGAGGGTGGGTAATTTTAATATTATCAGCATGTCCTTCCACGAGTATAGGGCAATGTCCCATTTTTTCTATAGCTTGTGCGTCGTCTGTCACATATTGTTTTTGATCCAACATTATTTGTAAAGCCTCTAATAGAGTATTCAAACGAAACATTTGGGGGGTTAAGGCATGCCATAATCCTTCTCGACTGACAGTTGAGGTAATATAATTATGGCTATCTGAACGTTTCATTGTATCTCGCACCGGCAAGGCTAGCAATCCGCCCACGGGATGATGGGCTAATGAAGCCATGAGCTTGTTAATATCTTCTAATCGAACGCAAGGACGAGCAGCATCATGTACAAGTACCCAATCATCAGGATTTGCGTGGGCTTCAAGTGCCTTCAAACCATTGAGTACTGAGTGGCAACGTTCTTGACCACCTTTGACCTTGAATAAAGGAATGGATAACTCAATATTTAAGGTATTCCAATGCTCATCTTCTGAGGAAATGCATACAGCAACACCTTTTACATTAGAAGCACTTAAACGTTCCAAGGTATGCTGAATAACGGGTTTATTATGTAAGTTAAGATATTGTTTAGGCGTTGAATGTCCCATGCGAGAGCCACTACCTGCTGCGGGGACCACTGCCCAATACTGTAGGGAACTATTCAATAATTTGATAGAAAACTTCTCCTTTTTTTATCATACCAAATTCAGAACGAGCAAGGGATTCGATGGTTTCCAAACCTTGTTTTAAATCTTCAACTTCTTCAGCCAACAATGTATTTCGTTTTTCAAGGTCTACATTTTGCGTTCGTTGTTGCATAACCAAGGTTTTTAGTTGGTATAATTCATTATGAGCACTTTCATGCCACCAAAGTCGATATTGCAATATTATGATAAGTAAGATTGTAATGAATATAAAGATTTTCATACAGATAGCTTAAGTATTTGCTATGCTAAAGTTGATAAAGTGGTTTTAGGCGGGAAGATCGAAATTGGTCGCAAATCATGTATTATAAAGTATAATATTGAGGTTTAGGTACAAAGCCTAACAAAGTGAAAATAATGCTTAAAGTAAGTAAAATTTCTAAATGTTGGATAATTTAATATTAAGAAAAAAAGGAATAATTTTACTTAAAAGCAATCTTAATAACTAACTGATTTTCAAAGCTAAATTGAGTATTTCCTATACACTAAAAAATTACCAGCTAAAAAAAATTTTAGTAAGTGTAGCACTTTGTGCGCTGACGTAGTAAACTTTATATAAGTCACCAATTATAAAAAATGGCAGATTTAAGTGTATAATAGGTAACCATTTAATAAACTTAGTATTTTTGCTAATATAATATTTGGAATCACAGTATAGGTAATAAAGCTGGAATATTTATTGAAGAGTACCTGTTTTTTTAGTATAGACTTCTATTTAAGTCATATAAATGAAAGAGCTAAATATAGCTAACATCAACAATGTCTTAACTCTAAGACTTTTTAGGTTAAAATGGTAAAGGAATTAATGGAAGGCGCTAAAAGTCAGCGTATTTTTAGTGGTCACTAACCAGGCACAGGCAACGAGGAGCTATAATTTTCATGTCAAGCCAATCTGCACAAAATGGTTTTCTTTCAAAGCTTTCTGGTAAAGTTCCCTTACGGATTATGATTGTTATCCCGTTTGTGGCGTTGGTTTCATTCGCAGGCGGACTAACAGGATATCTTTCATTACGTAATGGGCAAGAAGCCGTTAATAATGTGGCATCCCAGCTACGCGGTGAAGTTACAGCAAGAATTGAAGAACGTGTGCAAAGTTACTTGGAAACTGCGCACAAAGTTAATAAATTAAATGCAAATGATATTGAACTTGGACAATTAAATTTAGAAGATACTTTAGCCTTAGAAAAGTATTTTTGGAAACGCATCCAATCTTTTGAAGAAGTCACTAATATTTTTATTGGTATTCAAAAAGAAGGTTCAATGTATGGGGCAAAAGGCATTGGCACTGATTTACCTCAGATAATTTTGGGGAATGATTCAACAGGTGGTAGTTTGAACTACTACGATACAGATACATTAGGAAATCGAGAAAAAGTCAGAGAAAGTGCGCCAGATTATGATCCTAGAGTGCGTTCTTGGTATAAAGACGCGGTCAAGGTAGGTGAATCAATTTGGAGTCCAATTTATCCTGAATTTGCCACTAAAGCCCTTGCAATTACTGCTGCTCAACCTGTTTATGATGAGAACGATTCGCTGTTAGGCGTATTAGGTAGTACTGCAATTTTTACTGAAGTCAATGAATTCCTCAGTAGTTTGAAAATTGGAGAGCATGGTGAAACTTTTATCATGGAACGTTCAGGGCTCCTTGTCAGTACATCAACACCAGCCCCTGTTTTCATTACCAAAGAAGTTGATCGCGATGGTAAAAAAGAAAGATTGACTGAGCGTGTTAATGCAACTCAAAGTGAAAATGAAATCATCAGTGCAACTGCACAACATCTAAAAGAGCAATTTGAAGATTTAGCTGAAATACAAGAAGCCATGCAATTAGAATTTAGCTTCAAGGGCGAGAAAGAATTTGTTCAAGTGAGTCCACTGAGAGATAAACGTGGATTGGACTGGTTAGTCGTGGTTACCATTCCTGAAAAAGATTTTATGGCACAAATTCACGCAAATACCCAAATGACAATTTGGTTATCCGTCATCACAATTCTGTTGACAACGATTGTTGGTTTATTTACTGCTAAAGGGATTATTGGCCCTATTCTTAGGCTCAACACTGCTAGCAAAAAGTTTGCAGAAGGGCAATGGGATCAGTCTCTGCCCACAAATCGCACAGATGAACTGGGAGACTTGGCAAGATCATTCAGCTCTATGGGAGAGCAGGTTAAACAATCCTTTATTGCACTGGAAGAAGCTAATGCAAACCTAGAACATAAAGTTGAAGACCGCACTAAAGAGCTGAAAGAATCTCAAGCCCAGTTGGTTCAATCTGAAAAAATGGCATCGCTGGGTCAGATGGTGGCAGGGGTTGCACATGAAATTAATACTCCTCTGGGATATGTGCGCAGTAATGTTGAAATGGTACAAAGTTTATTCAGTGAAGCTGAAAACTTATATAGCGTTTATACACAACTGCTCAATACCTTAACTTCACCTGAGGCCACGGAAGAAGATATTAACGGGCAACTTGTGGGTGCAGCAGAGTTAAGCCAATCGTTTTATGAAGATGATACTTTTGGAGATGCTCAAGCCCTTTGTGGTGATATGGTAAAAGGCTTAGATCAAATTGCAGAGTTGGTATTAAACTTGAAAGATTTTAGCCGTGTTGATAGCGTAAGAGTACAAAATGTAAGTGTCAATCAATGCTTAGACAGTGTACTAGTCATTGGCCACCACGCGATTGGGCCTAAAATTGAAATTACGAAGGAATATGATGACAACGTGCCAGGGATTGAATGTTCGCCATCCCATGTCAACCAAGTTTTACTTAATATTATTACCAATGCGGCACAAGCGATTGATGATGCAGGAAAAATCACCTTGAGAACTGGAGCAGATGCAGACAAGGTCAAAATTGAAATAGAAGATAATGGTAAAGGTATTCCAGACGATGTCCGTGAAAAGATTTTTGATCCTTTTTTCACAACTAAACCAATTGGTGAAGGTACTGGATTGGGTCTTTCCATCTGCTATAAGATCATCGAACAACACGAAGGGCAGATTGAAGTTGAATCTGAAATGGGTAAAGGCACTAAGTTCATTATTACGCTTCCCCGTCAAACTGAGGCATAAAGGAAGGCATACTTGTGAAGCCGAGTAATCATTGTCTTAAACTGAACACTTATTTGGAGCTTGTATGACCGATAAAGCTACTATTTTATTTGTAGATGATGAAGAGGCTATCCTAAGATCACTCAAAATGCTGTTTAAATCACAGTACAACGTCAAAACTACCACTGATGGTAATGAAGCGATTGAGATTGTTAAAGGACAAACAGTCCACGTTGTTGTGAGTGATCAAAGAATGCCTATTATGCCTGGCGTAGAGGTATTACGGTTGGTGAAGGAAAACTCACCCAATACCATGCGCCTTCTACTAACAGGCTATTCAGACTGGACAGCGATGGTGGGTTCAGTCAATGAAGGGGAAGTTTTCCGTTTCATTAATAAGCCCTGGGTTAACGAAGAAATTAAAGAAACTGTCTCTCAAGCCGTTGAAATTGCGATGAGTTTGACAGGTATTCAGGCTGATATTAAAGATTCAGGTGATAAGCTTGGTGTACTGGTCATTGACGATGATCCTTCTACTTATGATTCTGTTAAAGGATTAGTGGAAGATAAATTTTCGGTAAAAAGTACTGCATCCATCGAAGAAGCCTTTGGTATATTAAGTGAAGACCCTAATATTGCAGTGGTTGTCACTGAGGTAAAAATTGGTGGAGAAGATGTTACTGAACCTTTAAAGAAACTTAAGGAAATTTATCCCAGTATTTTGACACTTATTCTGACATCTTTCCAAGATACGCAGTTACTCATTGACTTAATTAACCAAGGGCAAATTTTTAGGTTTATGCCTAAACCAATATTGCCTAAATTACTGGAAATGAGTATTAATGCAGCCGTCCGTCACTATAAAGTTTGTCAAGCAGCACCAATGTTACTCAAACGCCATGCTGTCGCAAAACCAAAAGACAGTTCGGAAATGAAAGTATCTGGTAAAATTATGGGATATTTGCAGAAAATTCGAGAAAGGTTATAACATTTAAGGTAAGATTTCAGGAGTCAGGTTTCTGGCTTCTGAGCTAATCAAGTCGACTGATAATCAATAGCACCATTAAAACCAATATAAATAATACCCACCACCAAGAATATTCCTCATTTACATTAGTGGGTTCCGTGATTTTAGTCATGGTATGAGTTAATAAATTATTCATCATGAATATTTCGTTACCCACATGATAATTTCGTCCCCCCATTAAAATAGTATGTTTTCCTTCTATTTTTGAAATAAGCACAAAACACCCTAAATCATTGAATCTCGTAATGCGACCCCGTACATGGATGCGTTTATCAAAGTCTTCGAAGTAAAATTCAACATCATCCCCGACACTAAACATATCTTGTTCCTAGGTTCACACTTGCGTCTAAGCCTGCAAAAATAGTGCCGTATGCTCATATTTATTTTTTTTCACTTTATTTAATATTTATTATTTTTATTGACTTGCAACGATTATGATTAGTCAAAACAAAATACGACGTTGTTTTTAAATAATTGACACTAAAGTTTTTGCTTAAACGAACAATCAAACGCTCTGTGTAAGCATCTAAACTTTAAACCTAAACAATTATTTTATCATATATTGTTGAGTGTTTTTTAGTATAAATTTTATTTATTGAATATGTTTAAACTTTGTAATAATGATTAGGCAATTTAAGTCTTTAAATTCAAATGCTTTCAAGTAGCCTAATGCGTTAATGCCACACTTGATATAAAATACTTGTAAAATTGGATTACTTTAAAAGGAAATACCTTGAGACTCATTATTACAGGTGGTGCGGGATTTATTGGTTCTGCGGTTATTCGCTATTTGATCTCGCAAACAGATGTGACCGTTCTAAATATCGATAAACTAACCTATGCTGGCAATTTAGATTCTTTAACAACTGTTGAAAAAAGTTCACGCTATCATTTTGCGCAAGCAGATATTTGTGATGCGGCAAAGCTTGAAAAGCTATTTACAGAATTTCAGCCAACTGCTGTCATGCATTTAGCCGCAGAATCTCATGTAGACCGTTCAATTGATGGACCTGCAGACTTTATTCAAACCAATATCATAGGCACATATACACTACTAGAAGCGACTCGCGCGTATTGGCAAAATTTAAGTGAGGTGGCAAAAAAAGAGTTTCGTTTTCATCATGTATCTACCGACGAAGTATATGGTAGCTTGGGAGAAACGGGGTTATTTACAGAAATCACGGCTTATCAACCCAATTCACCTTACTCTGCAAGCAAGGCATCTTCTGATCACCTTGTACGTGCCTGGCATCATACCTATAATTTTCCTGTCGTGACCACAAATTGCTCTAATAATTATGGTCCTTACCAATTTCCTGAAAAACTTATTCCTTTGATTATCTTAAATGCACTGGTGGGTAAAAGCTTGCCAGTCTACGGTCAAGGGGAAAATGTACGTGACTGGTTGTTTGTTGATGATCATGCTCGTGCATTATGCTTAGTTTTGCAACAAGGTCAATTAGGTGAAACTTATAATATTGGTGGACATAACGAAAAGAAAAATATTGATGTTATCCATACATTATGTGAAACTTTGGATGAATTATTACCAAATGCTCAATATAAGCCACACCATCAACTCATTGCTTTTGTGGCAGATAGACCTGGCCATGATTTGCGTTATGCAATTGATGCCAGCAAAATTCAAAAAACCTTGGGTTGGCAACCTCAAGAAACCTTTGAAACAGGTTTACGTAAAACTGTACAGTGGTATTTAGAAAATGAAACTTGGTGGCAGCGAGTTCAAAATGGCGCTTATCGCGGAGAAAGGTTAGGATTAAATACTATGATTACATAGGGATAAATATTTGTTGTCTTGATAATATGTCAAGTTGCTTGAGTGGAGAGGTATCATTATCTTTGATAATGAGTGAAAAATTATTGCTTTTTTATTTTTTTTATATTGTGTTTAAAAATCATGAGCAGATTTTAGGATTATTATGCTAGAAGAAGCAGGTACTGTCATTGCCATAGATAAACAATTTGCTTGGATTGAACTAAAACGCACTTCAAGTTGTGGACAATGTCATGTCAAAGGCTGTGGTAACGCTGTGTTAGCCCAAGCGCTTGGACAAAAAACAGTTAATATTCAAGTTGCTAATCATTTAGCTGCAAAACTGGGCGACAAGGTCATCATTGGACAAAAAGAGACTACTTTGTTGAAAAGTGCTTTCGTAATGTACCTATTGCCCTTATTTTTCTCCTTATTTTTTGGCGTGGGCTACACGTTGTTAGCAAAATTATGGCAATGGCCAACTGTTGAACTTTTTACAATGATTTCAACGGTTATTGGTTTTATTGTTGGTTTATTCTTTGTAAAACTAGCTGCCCATAAAATCAGCAAAACAACTGATTTTCAACCAGTGCTCATACGTGTTTTACCTTCCCAAGATATACCTATCATCTGTACCATGCCTGACGCACATTAATTAGCCTAATCATGTCTATCAGCAAAAAACTTAACCAATTGATTGAAGTAAAAACAGATTTTAATTGTACTGTCACAGGATTAACGCTTGACAGCCGCAAAGTCCAACCTGGAGAACTGTTTTTTGCTTTATCAGGTACTCAAACACATGGTAGCCGCTACATTGATATGGCCTTGCAACAAGGTGCCATTGCCGTTTTAAAAGAAGCAGATACTAGTCACTGTGAATGGTTGCAAAATCAAATACCTTGCATTTCTATTCCCAATTTATCTCAAAAAGTGGGTACAATTGCCGCACAATTTTATGATAACCCCACCCATAAAATGCAAGTAGTCGGTATTACGGGCACAAATGGCAAAACGACTGTTTCTCACATTATTGCTCAATTATTACAACACCACGCTATTAACTGTGGTTTGATTGGCACTTTGGGCTATGGTTTACATGGTAAATTGCAAGCGGCCTTAAATACTACGCCTGATGCGGTTTATTTACAAAAACAGTTTGCACAATGGTCGTCCCAAAATATTCACCATATTGCGATGGAAGTCTCTTCTCATGCGCTTGAACAAGGTAGAGTGAATGGTATTTCGTTTAAAACTGCGGTATTAACGAATTTGAGCCAGGATCACTTAGATTATCACCAAACCATGCAAGCTTACGCCGCCGCTAAACAGAAATTATTTAGTATGTCAGGCATAAAGGTTGTAGTACTGAATCGAGATGATGCATTCGGACAGCAAATACGTCGTCAATTAGATAATCATATAGTGACTTGTTTAACTTATGGTTTAACCGATCAAAGTGATGTGTATGCCAAAATTATTGAATATAACGAACAAGGTATGTTATTGAACATTCATACGCCTTGGGGTAATGAGCGATGCCATGCGCCACTTTTTGGGCAATTTAATATCAGCAATGTATTAGCAGCTATCACTGTCTTGCTACAAATGGGATTTGATTTATCTTCCTTATTGAGTAAATTAAAAAACATTAAATCGGTTGACGGACGCATGGAATGTTTCAGTCATTCTGAACAACCAACAGTTATTGTTGACTATGCACACACGCCAGATGCATTGAAAAATGCTTTATTGGCCCTGAAATCTCACTGTCAGGGTGAACTATGGTGTGTTTTTGGTTGCGGTGGCACCCGTGATCAGACAAAGCGCCCCATCATGGGAAAAATTGCCACTGAACATGCAGACAAAATAATTTTAACCAATGATAACCCACGTTATGAAGACGCTCAACAAATTATTAAAGACATACAACAAGGTTGCCCTAATCCCACCGCTATTATTGCTGATCGCGCTCAAGCCATTCATTATGCGATTCAAACTGCGACGAAAGAGGATGTTATTCTTATTGCTGGCAAAGGCCATGAAGACTATCAACAAATTGGAAGTGAACGCTTTCCTTTTAGTGATAGAGCATTAGTTCAATCATTACTCAATGCTCATTCAAATTAGTGATAAACATTACCAAAATTAGCATAGAACAAAACTTCCTGAATATAAAATATCATGTAAAATATACACTTTTCCATGTTTAATGTTTATTTTCATTTTGGGAAATAATGATTTATCTATGCTTGCAAATATACCCCCACAGCTTTGTATTCAATGTTTTAAACATGAAACAAAGCATCACAGATGCCCACAGTGTGGTTTTGATGAAAAAAAATATCAATCTCATCCACTGTTTTTGGCACCTCGTACAGTGCTAAAAGATCAATATATCATTGGGAAAACCATTGGGCAGGGAGGATTCGGCGTCACTTATTTGGGCATTGATACACGATTAGATAAAAAAGTTGCCATTAAAGAATATTTACCTGCTGCACTGGTGACACGCGATTTAAGTCAAGCAACCGTTATTCCCATTAAACGACAGGAAAATGCTTTTCAAACAGGTTTACAGTTTTTTATTGAAGAAGCAAGAAATCTGGCCAAATTTACTCATCCACATATTGTGCGAGTGATGAATTTTTTTGAAGCTAATCACACTGGCTACATGGTAATGGAGTACTTGCAAGGGCAAACTTTATCTGAAATTCTGAACCGGTCAAATCAAACATTTACGGTTGAACAAGCTCTAACCATTATGTTCCCATTGTTGGATGCGCTGCAAACCGTCCACGACCAACATGTTTATCATCGCGATATTTCAGCCCACAATGTTTTTATTCTGGAAGATAGTACGCCCATATTGATCGACTTTGGTGCCGCCCGTCATATTATTGGCGAGTATAGCCAAAGTTTAGATTTAGTGCTTAAACATGGTTATTCACCTTTAGAGCAGTATTCAGGCAAAGGCAAAATTGGACCTTGGACGGATATTTATGCCTGTGGTGCTTTGTTATATTTATTAATGACAGGCAAGTTACCCTCTGCAGCCACTGATCGTTATGCTGAAGATTTTTTAGTTCCACCAAATTCAAAGTTACTGATTTCTGAATCATTAAATCAAGCGATTTTACAAGCATTAGCCGTCAAAATAGAAAAACGCTTTCAGTCTATTAAAGCATTTAAATTAGCGTTGGAAGGAAAGTTAGTCCCTCCAAAGCCTATTAAACCAAAATCTAAACTGAAATCTATATTAGTTACATTTATTTTACTAATAGGTTTGGCAAGTTTGCTATATTATTTGCTTTTTATCCAACCAGTCCAAAAATTATTGGAACAAGCGAGACAGCAATGGTCACAATCAAAACTTATTGTGCCTGCAGAAGATAATGTGTACGCCACCTATCAACAAATACTGGTGATTGAGCCGCAAAATGCGAAGGTAAAAATAGGGTTAAAACGATTGGTTCAACATTATATTCAATCAGCTTTGCACTACCAAACACAATCACAATTTGAAAAAAGTTTGTCCTTAGTCCAGCAAGGATTGACTGTTTTCCCAAATAATTCTGAATTACAACAGTTGCAAACACAGTTAAATCAAACTTTAGCGGCTCAACAACAGCTTGCTAATATTGAACAATTAATACAGAAGGCAAAAGTTTACTTAGCTAGCTCACAACAGCAATTAGCTTATCAACATTACCAAAGAGTATTAAATTTAAATCCACAACATATTGAAGCAAAAATTGGTTTACAACAAATAGCGACAAATTATGTACAAATATTAATAAATGAACCAGACAATGCATTACTTGAGCAAGCTTTAGCATTATTTCCAGAAAATACAGATTTAAAACGTTTACAAGCAGATATTGAAACACAAAAAGAAATTGTGTCATTGCAGCAAAAAGCAACAAGGCAATTAGCCAATATATACCTTACAGAACCAAGAGGAAATAATGCTTATGAAACCTATCAGAAAATTCTTGTTCTTGATCCAAACAATGGATTGGCACAAACAGGTTTAAATAAAATTGCTGATGCTTATGAAAAGCTGGCTTATTCAGTACAGAAAAAAAATGAAAAAAGTTTAGCCTTTATTAATAAAGGGTTGCTGATTAATCCAACACACCCAGGGTTATTGAAATTAAAACAACAATTAATGCAACCTGAAAAAGCCAAGCCTGTACAACCTTTACCTCCACCTGTTGAAAAAACGCTGCCCACTCAGCCATCCATTCCAGTCACAGAACATCAAGACAATAAGTTACAAGCTTTGTTAAAGCTAGCACAACAACAGTTTGAGACTAAGCAATTGGAATCTGCTGTGCATACTTATCACAACGTATTAGCCTTAGAGCCAGGTAATTTACAAGTGAGGCAAGGATTAGATAATATTGTGCTGCGTTATGAACAATTAGCCCAAAAAGCTTACCAATCCGAGCAATTATCCAAAAGTTTAAATTATATTGAAAAGGCGTTAAACCTTCGTCCAAATCATCCTAATTTAAATGCGCTACAAAATAAAATAACTCAACAGCAAATAGCAACTACTGCATTAGAAAAAGCTGAAAAACTGTCGCCAACAGTTGAAAACGAAACAAATGAACAACCTACCTCTATGATTTTTACACCAACTTTTTAAAGCCATACTAATCCTATCTGCAGTATTTTTTATACTTTCGTGTCGTTCGGCAAAATATTTAAGTTTATAAGCTATTGGTAAAATCATTGGTACGAATTTGCAACCTGCACCATCACGTTTTGGCAACTTTAAAGTGTGATGGTCGAAGTTACAAACTTGAATTGATTTTGGTAAGAGCAATATTTTATTGAATATAGATTTTTACTAGATTATTAACTATATTAATATTAGTAAATATAAAAGTCACTTTAAATTTCAACTATTGAAACTTAACGTATTTTTTTACACTCATAAACAATCCCTTGATATCCTTCCTAAATAAATCTTTACCTTATTATTTCAAGATATTAAAAATAACAAAAAATAGTAATATATTGTCCTAAAAGGCGTTTAAATTATTCAAGAAGGGTGTTATTTTCTTTTAGGAAAGAACATATGATAAAAATCCTCAATTCACATCGAATTCCATCAACAATCTTGTTCTTAGGATTGTGGTTTGGATACCTAAATACCGCATGCGCCGCGACAGATTGTTCTACTGTCACAGACATATCCCAAATGGAGTGCGAGTCGTTATTGCAATTTTACCATCAGACGGATGGCGCTAATTGGTACAACAACGAAGGTTGGAATGTTAGCAATGAACCTTGTCAATGGCGTGGGATTACTTGTGACAATAACAGTGTTGTAGAAATTTCTCTCCGCGTTAATCTGTTGAAAGGCCAGATGCCTGATTTGACAGGCTTACCCAATTTACAAAAGCTTTTTTTGAATCATAACCAGCTGAGGGGAACCTTCTCCGATTTGGCAGGACTCGATGACTTACAAGAGATTCATCTTGACAACAACCAATTTACCGGAGAAATACCTGATTTGAGAGATTGGCCTGGTTTACCGATGTTGAGTATTAGGGGCAATCAGTTCACAGGGAGTATTTGCAACCTTGTCACAGAAATTTCTCCAATTGAGTGTGAGTCATTATTGCAACTTTATCACAGTACTGATGGTGCCAATTGGATAAAGAATGATAGTTGGAATATTACCAACATCCCCTGTAGTTGGCATGGGATTACGTGCGAAAATGATAGTGTTGTTGAGATTAAGCTAAGTGGAAAATATACAGCAGATAATAATCTTGTAGGAACCATTCCAGATTTTATTGGCTTACCTAACTTGAGAACTCTCTTTATGTCGGAAAATTTTAAGCTGACAGGTGAAATACCCAATTTCAGCGGCTTGCCTAGTTTACAGACACTAAATCTTGAACGGAATAAGCTAATTGGAGAGATTCCAGACTTCAGTCAGTTATCTAATTTGCAGACACTCAACCTTGAATGGAATAAATTATCAGGAACAATCCCAGATTTCAGTCAGTTACCTAATTTGCAAACGCTTTCTCTCTCTAATAACGAACTATCAGGGCTAATTCCTGATTTCAGTCAGTTGCCTAATTTGCAAATACTTTCTCTCTCTGGTAACCAATTAACGGGGCTAATTCCTGATTTCAGTCAGTTGCCTAATTTGCAAATACTTTCTCTCTCTGGTAACCAATTAACGGGGCTAATTCCTGATTTCAGCTATTTACCCAATTTGCAAACATTTTCTCTATTTAGTAAGCAACTAACGGGGCCAATTCCAGATTTCAGTCATTTGCCTAATTTGCAAGCGCTTTCTCTATCTAGTAACCAACGAATTAGTAAGCAACTAACGTGGTCAATTCCAGATTTCAGTCATTTGCCTAATTTGCAAGCGCTTATTATCTCTAGTTTTGGTGAGCAATTAACGGGACCAATTCCTGATTTCAGTCATTTGCCTAATTTGCAGACACTTTATCTTAGATGGAATAAGCTAACGGGACCAATTCCAGATTTCAGTGGGTTACCTAATTTGCAAAAGCTTGATCTTAGAGCTAATAATCTAACTGGGTCCATACCTAATTTTAGCAATTTGCCTGATTTACAATATCTTGACTTGCATTACAATCAATTGAAGGAACCTATTCCTAATTTCGACCTCTTACCCAATTTGCAGTTCTTTAATGGTAAAAATAGACCTGTTTCCAAGATCGGCGGGCCTTTCACGGGATGTAATGCTGTGAAAGAAATATCTCAAGTGGAGTGTGAGTCACTGCTACAACTTTATCACAGCACTGATGGAGACAATTGGAGATATAATGAAGGGTGGAAAGTAACTGATAGACCTTGTCATTGGTATGGTATTACCTGTGAAAATAACGGTGTCGTCAAAATTACTTTATCAGGATATTATGATGATACTAATGAATTAGACCTTTATGTGAGTGATAACCTTGTTGGCACTATTCCTGATTTTCATGGCCTACCTCATTTACAAACGCTTTCTCTTAAGGGGAATAAACTGACGGGCACTATTCCTGACTTCAGTCATATACCTAATTTGCAAGAACTTGATTTGGGGAGAAATCAGCTAACTGGCACCATTCCTGACTTTAGTCATGTGCCTAATTTGCAAGAACTTGATTTTGGGGGAAATCAGCTAACTGGCACCATTCCTGACTTTAGTCATGTGCCTAATTTGCAAGAACTTGATTTTGGGGGAAATCAGCTAACTGGCACCATTCCTGATTTTAGCAATGTGCCTTATCTACAGAGTCTTAATCTGAGTGAAAATCAATTGACAGGATCAATTTCTGATTTTAGTCATTTACCTAATTTAAAAACGATCATTTTTGAGAACAATAAACTGACAGGACAAATACCTGACTTCAGTCATATACCTAATTTGCAAATACTTGCCCTTAATGATAACAAACTGACAGGGCGAATCCCTGATTTCAGCGCTTTACCTAATTTAGTAATGCTTTATCTGAAAGGTAATCAACTGACTGGGCTTATTCCTAACTTTGATGGCTCACCTCATTTGTTGATACTTTTTCTTGATGATAATCAACCAAGGCAATCAACTAATTGCAGTATTGTTAAAGATATGTCTCAAATGGAATGTGATTCCTTATTGCAACTTTATCATAATACAGGTGACTGGGATTATAACCATGGCTGGAATGTAACTAATACACCTTGTCTTTGGGCAGGCATTACTTGCGAAAATAGCGAGGTAGTCAAGATTGATTTAGATTATGCTCAACTAACAGGTAAGATACCTAATTTCATTGGCTTACCTAATTTGCGAGAGCTTAGTCTTGAATGGAATAATTTAACAGGTTCAATACCTAATTTTAGTGGTCTTGCCAATTTGCAACATCTTGACCTAAGTTTCAACCAATTGACTGGTACACTCCCTAATTTCAATGGAATGCCAAATTTGAGGACGCTTGGTTTTGACGGCAATCAATTGGAAGGGACAATTCCTAACTTTAGTAATTTCCCAAATTTACAAGAAATTTATCTCTATGAAAATCAACTGACTGGTACACTCCCTGATTTCGGCGGAATGCCCAATTTGAGGGTACTTCATCTCAGTGACAATCAATTGGAGGGGGCAATCCCTGATTTTAATCACCTTCCCAATTTACAAACACTTTATTTCGATGAAAATCGACTGACAGGAACCCTTCCTCATTTTAGTGCATCACCTAACTTAAAAGAGCTTCGTTTTCAGGACAATCAGCTGACTTCTGAAAACCATTCAGCAAACATATATTTATTATTATCTGGCGAACAGTTCAAAGAATATTCCTCCTTTGTCAGAATTACCAATATCACGCGTAAACAAATCACCGTTAGCGCAACTTTACGTGATGAAACAGGTCAAGTCTTGGGACAAGCGGATGCACCGATTTTAACCTTGGGCGTACGAGCCACTGGAGTGTTAAGCATGCTCAAACTTCAGGGCTTACTCAATAGTCCTGATTGGAACGGTGTGGCCTGGTTAGAAGTCTCAGCACCTGTAGATAGTATTCGCGTGATGAATATGTTGCGAAGCCCGACTACGCTCACTGATTTAAGTCTGGTTGAAAACAAGTTTGCCTATAACCTGCCAAGCTCAACCAACCAACAGGATGAAATGTACCTTATTCTTGCCAATCCAACCGATGACAGTATGCTAAACATTACAGCCACAGTGTATAACAAAGAGGGCGTGGTTCAAGGCGGTGCTGATAGAGTATTGGCAGCAGAACTGGCGCCTAAATCCATGAAAATCATTACGGCGAGCATGTTAGAACAACTGATGGGAAGTTCCCCTTGGACAGGCCGGGGATGGCTTGAAATTACCAGTAGCCACAAAGAATTAAAATTAATGAATTTACTGATGAGCAAATCCTCAGCTACTATTACCAACATGAGTCGTGCGTCAGATAAAGCGATCAATAATTTACCAGGTACGACTAATGGCAACGGTGATACCGCCTTTATCAGAATGATTAATACCACCGGAGAAACGCGAGAAGTTCGTGGCACTTTGCACCATCAAGAGGGGCATATTTTAGGCAATAAAAACAGTGTTCTCGTGGCGGCGCTTGCTCCTTACTCAATTTACAGCATGGACATGGCGGACTTGGAAGCCAAAATAGGTACAGCACCTTGGACAAAACGGGCAAGACTCATTCTAACTGCTCCCTCTTCAGGTGTTAAATTGGCTGCAACCATTCGCAGTCCTTCAGGAACGGTTACCAATACCAGTGTTGTTTCAACCACCAATGTCTTGTACAACGTTCCTGGCTCCATCAATGGCAATAAAGATATTGGATTTGTCCGTATTACCAATACCAATGGTTACCCTGTTCCGATTATAGGAGTGTTATATCATATGAATGATATGAATGCTATTATATTAGGCCGTTCTGAGGTTACATTGATTGATTCTCTCCCCCCTGCCGGAACAAAAACACTGTCTATTACCCAACTTGAAACTTTGTTTGGCACCACTCCGTGGACAGGCCGTGCCCGTTTGGTCATTACTTCTCCTACCAACAACATTGAACTGATGATGATGGTTAGAACAAAGAATGGCACGCTGACTAATTTAAGCGGTGTTGTAGGAAATTAGGAAAAGCCGGTAGTACTTGTAGTACATATCAGAAAACCCAATATTAAGAAATTCATTGGGTTTTCCGAAAAATAAATCTGTTTTGGAAATGACTGGGCAGTGGGTGATGGATCGGCAATGTTTTGGGGTAAATGCCTTAAGGAAATAATTGTTTTACTAAAGCTTGTATTGCGTAGGTTGTAATTTAGGCTGAATAACAGTGAAGTCCAACAAATAATAGCATTTTTCATGTTGAGTTTCCTAACGTCAGTTGCTGCTACTAGTTACGACGCTGTCACGGAAATGTCTTCACCTACTCTTCTTTCAAACAACGGTTTAAATAAACCCGTGCAGCTTCATCTGTTGCATTAATGGATAACACTTTTTCAAAACAATCTCGTGCTCTATCAATTTCTTGACCATGATAATAAACACATCCTTCTTCAAAATTGTCTAATGTTTTAGATTTTAGTTCAATAACTTCGGGTGTATCGCCATCAAAAACCTCATAAACAGTCACTGGCTCTGATTTGCCTTTAACGGTTACACGATCAATCACGCGAATTTTGTAGCGGTTAATGTCTTCTAATTTTTGATAAGTTTGATCGGTAATTAACAACGCTGCCCCATAAGTTTTAGTTAAGTTTTCAATTCGTGCTGCCAAATTCACAGCATCTGCAATGACTGTACCATCCATACGATTAGGTCCTCCTACTGTCCCTAACATCAGAGGACCAGTATTGAGACCAATGCCAATTTGAATGGATTGATAATTAGCTTCTTGTAATAATAAATTGTATTCGACCAAAGTTCTTAACATATCAATGGCACCGCTAATTGCATCATCTGCGCTGGTTGGAAATAAAGCCATGATGGCATCTCCAATATATTTATCAATAAATCCACGGTGTTGCGCAATAATTGGTTCCATTTGGCCTAAGTAAATATTAATAAAGTCAAAGTTTTCTTGAGGACTCATCCTTTCTGATAACGCAGTAAAACCACGAATATCAGAAAATAAAATGGTCATCTCTTTTTCAACATGATCACCTAGTTGTACATCTAATACACTTTCTTTATTGAGTAATTTCAAAAATTCATTAGGAATAAAACGCTCATAAGCTTTATTGAGCTGAAATAACTCATGGGTAAAGCGTTCTCTTTCCGCTTCTGATAATTCAGGCGTTTGACAACGATCAATATAAGCTTTTGCTGCGCCATCTTCTGGATCTGCTTCTAATACTTTTTCAAAATATCCTTGGGCTTTCTCAAACTCCTTGCCGTGATAAGCGACACAGCCTTCTTCAAAGTTTTTAAGGGTTTTTTCTTTATTTTCTCTTTCAGATTTAGCATCTGCATCAAAAACTTCATAAACCATCACAGATTGAGATTTACCTTTCAATTTTATCCGATCAATGACCCGAATATCATACTTACTTGGATCAGCTAGTTGGCTATAGGTTTGCTCAGTAATAAATAAAGGTGCTTCATATTTTTTAGTCAAATCTTCAATATTTGCAGCCAAGTTGACGCCATCGGCGATGACTGTGCTATCCATACGATTTTTTCCACCCACTGTGCCTAGCATTAATAAATCTGTATTTATGCCAATCCCAATGGAAATAGTTGGATAACCCGCTTCAATAAGTAATTCATTGTAATTAACTAATTCTTTTAACATGGCAATAGCACCCTGTACAGCATCGTCGGCACAGGTGGGAAATAATGCCATAATGCCATCGCCCATGTATTTATCAATGAATCCATTATGTCTGGCAATGACAGGTTCCATTTGGCCTAGATAAATATTGATAAAATCGAACTTTTCTTCTGGGGTCATTTTTTCTGATAACACGCTAAAACCACGAATATCTGAAAATAATACTGACATTTCTTTTTCAACTAAATCGCCCAGTTGCACATCAACAAGACTGTCTCGACCTAAAAATTTTAAAAATTGATGAGGTACAAAACGCTTATAAGCTTCATCCAATGTAATGAATTTTTGCTCATAATGTTTAAATTGCTCTTCCTTTGCTTCTAATTCCTCTTGATGGAGATGTACCTGTTGTTGCAATTGATGAATGGTGATGTAAGTATGAACACGATTTAAAATTTCTGTTTTTTCAAATGGTTTGATAATGTAATCATTTCCTCCCAGTTCAAACATTTTAGCCCGATCAGTTTCTTGAGTCAGTTCAAACATGAAAATGATAGGAATATGTTTAATTTGAGGGTCGGCTTTAATATGTTTACAAATATCAAAGCTGTCTACTTCTGATATAACAACATCTAGTAAAATTAAATGGGGATGAGCGGATTGAACAATTTTAAGGGCATTTTCCCCATTACGTGCAACTAACACCTCATAATTGTAAGCAGTTAATAATTCAAATAAAGTGCTCACATTTTCCGGCATATCATCCACGATAAGGATTGTTGCTGCGGTTTGTGTGGTCATACGTAATGGATGGAGGTTCTAGTAACCTTAAACTCAATTCACAGATAACTGTTTAGCATACACAAGTTAAAATCGTTTTGTAAACTTGTAATTTTATATTCATGCCCTAGCATCTCAAACTTTACTTAAGGGTATTTAAAATGAATAGATAAATTGATTCATTTTCATGATGGTATCCAACTTCAATAGAACAAATGACAATCAGACTTGAATAACCCTAACGCACTATATACCTGGGTTAATGGTCAATCGCAACCAGCTACAAGAAATAGGGCAACAATAGATCAAATATTTTAACTTTAAAGTACCGATTAAAATTGAAAAAATATATATATACTTCATTAAAAATCATATTAAATAGACAGTTAAAGCCGCTTGGTTGTCACAATTTTGTCATCAGAACTTCATTATTTTGTCATTTTTAAGGCTTATACTCCAGCGCGTCCAGTGGTAAACCTTTAATATGCATTAAGTGGAGTAGAGTGAATGAAGTTAAAAAATTTCTAACCATGGTCATTTTTTCTTTGCCCAGTTAATTGACCATCAAGGTAACTCTATACTTGGTGAAGGTGGTACCACAAATCAGTAATGGTAATGATTTTTCATCTTTGCTACCTGTTGGCGATAAAGTTTTCATGGTTTCCCATTTTGAAATTCGCCCAGGTGCTATGTATATTACTGAGTTAAACCAAGATAAGCAAACTGGTTTGTTGACTGCTGTTAATACTAAACCTGCTGATTTTTCAGATGTAAAAAGGCGGTTGGGTGCATTGTGCTGGTAGTGTTACACCTTGGAATACGCATTTGGGCAGCGAAGAATATGAACCTGATGCTGAGAAACGTGATTCAGTATCAAACTACCTTATAACCGTTGTGGTGGGGTTTACGCATTAGATTTAGGGGCTGATGAAACCATAGGTAGTAATTTTGTAGCTAAAAATATGTATGGTTTGGTGATGGGAAATATGACTCAAGCTTATGACAAAATAGTTCTTTACCTGCTTATGAAGGCCCATTTGCAAATAATAAATGTGACCTCGAAGGTTTGGCCAATCCAGATAATATTAGCTTTGTTCCTGGTTACCAAACACTGATTATCGGTGAAGACACAGGTTCTGGGCATCAAAATGATATGATTTGGTCTTATGATTTGAAACGCAAAGCATTGACTCGCATACAGACCACACCTTATGGAAGTGAAACTACTTCTCCTTATATTTATACCAATATTAATGGTCTTGGCTACTTAACCACCGGGCCCAACACCCTTATGGCGAAAGTGATGAAGATAAACTTGAAAATGCGGATGAAGCATTTGGTTATACAGGTTACATTGGACCTTTCCCAGCTTTAAAATAATTTTGTAGTTGTTTGTAAGCACTTGACCTTTGATGCAATAGCATTGAAGGTTTTTTATTTTTTAAGCCCATTTCCATACTACGAGAGAAGGAGGTTCCATAAATGTCACAAAAACGCTGCAAAGCATTGGTAATTTATTGTAACGTTTAAATTTTTAAACTTTATCTAAAAACTATGCTCTGTTGACATTTCAGTGCAAGCATACTAAAATAGAGGTAAATCTGATGAAATTCATGTCATTTTTTGCCCGCTTTTCAAATCTGGAGAAAACTCGGCGAAACTATTTAATCTTGCCTATAAAGCATTCAATCAAATGACGTTCTTTATAAACGTGCTTGTCATATTCACAAGGCTCTTTGCAATTAGCTTTCGGTGGAATAACAGGAATAATCCCCTGTTTGCGTAATTGTTCAATCAATTTATCAGTATTATAAGCCTTATCCATCGACGCATACGCTGCTTTAGGCTTTCAATCAAAGTATAGGCTTGAGTAATCTGCGGCACCTGTAAGAATAAAGTCCAAAGGATTGCATAAAGCATCACCATGACATTGTGTAGTAAACCCACCTTTTGAACGACCTAATGCTTGCTCTTGAGCTTCATCCAGATGGCTTTGAGACGCACCGGCATGCGCACGTACAACTATACCGTCTATCATAATGCTTTCCATATCAGGGTCATTGGCTAGCTTGTGCCCAAATATCTTTGTCACCCCCTCTAACCTCTGTAGACGCTGTTCCATTTACCTTTGTCTTTTAGTAACAAACGCCATTGAGCACCACTACAAAGTTCCCACAAGACAGCCTCTACTAAAACGCCGACTGGCTTTTTCTGTTTTCACTTAGATACCTTTTGACTCCTTCAGGAATGCAAATATCTTATCCCAGTTCTGTTCTGATAGATTCTCATTGCTCATTTAGATAACTCCTTGACAAAATTAGAGTTATCTAACTTAATCCTTCAAATGTCAACAGTGCCTAGAGTTAGATGAAATAAAATCCAGCTTTGGATAAAATAAATAAGTTAAGGATTACGTGGATCATAGGTTGTATCTTTACTTAAACTAAATTTATCTGCAATATTTTCCCAAGATATTAATTTAAAATTTTGTTTCGCTTCAGTCGCATCATCGCTTAGATTTAGGCCATCTTGTACTACCAACAGCCCAAAGGGATATTTTTTGCCTAACGGTACATTTATAATATCAACACCATCTGTGTCAAATGCGTGATCTATGCTGGTATCTGGATTATTGGCAATGGTGAATTTGCCTAAATATTGGTTATCTCCAGCACGTTCATAAATGGAAAAAGTATGATTTCCTTGATTGGAAGCAACTAAATAACCGTTTTCTGCATCAGTATAATATAAACTCAATCCTTCTACATCTGGTGTCATATGCCCACCTTTTTCAATAACTTCATCGACCAAAATACCTGTATTTTCTCCTTCAGGTTCAGCAGAAAATTTCCAAATACCACGTGATTCCTCACCAATATATATCTTTCCAGATACATCATCTGCAACACAGCCTTCAGGTTGAGAATCTAGTTGGATATTACGGACCAAGGTTGCGCTGACTTGTTCTTCGTCCAATACGATGATTTCAAGCTGCTCAACCATACCTTCTGTGTCATTAATAAAAACATAAAATTTGTTGGTTATAGGACTATGGTACATACATAAACCATAGCCTTCAATTGCCATAGCCAATTCAGTTTTGCCTATTTCTTTCAATAAACGGTTACTCTGTACTTTATAAAACAGGACGCTGGCTTTACCACGATCACTCACAGCCACTAAATCAATTAACTTTCCGTTTAAAGGAAAGTTATAACGTAGATCAACATTATTCATTTTGCCTTCTGGAATAAATTGTAATACCCTACCTTGTAAGGAATATACTGCGATACCGCCAATTTTATGGGTACCAATAATAGTACTTAATAGTGGTTTTTCTGGATGTAACCAAATTGCAGGATCATCTGTCCTATCATGATCCTCAAGAATTGTTTCTGTTTCATCTGACGCATAAATTTGTACAATTTCTTCGTCAGTATCATTGTTTTCAGGGGTTTTGATTACTATTTTGGGAGAAGTTTGGGATAATATTACTTCATTTGGAGCATTACCATTAATAATACTCATTTCAGTAATCTGATATAAATAGTCTGCTTGATCTGCCAGCAATGACAGCTTAACTTCATAAACTCGATCGCCCACTTGAATAGCTGGAATAGAAACAATACCTGTGTCAATTTCATAAAAGCAAGGGGATTTACTTGTGATTTCAACAGGTTGGTGGTCAACAAGTTTAAAAATAAACTCGCCTAAATCCACTTGCTTTAGCATAGCAGAATAACTTGTGCCAATTGGCATTAATTTAATTTCAGAAATATGTAACTCACCATTTTCAGCATCAAAGGTTGCTGCATAATCCGCATGAACATTTGTCCAAACAAAAAAATGGCATAACAAAATACAAGTTGTAAAATAACGCATTACTCTCTCCTTTTATATAATTCCATTCTTATGAATCAAAAATAATTGATGAGTATTACTTAACATAATAGCAATCCTCATCCATGATTTACAATTTTTCAATCCATTAATCTTAACCTAGCTTCAAGATTAGCTTTGAGCAAGTAATCTAGATTAGATTTCGTTTGTATTGATAAACTCTCTGATATTAAGTTAGTCGTTGCTTCAATCATCATTGACTTTCTTTACTAGAAAAGTTAGGGATGTCAGTATTCTTTAACTTAATAGTAGTCTAAGAGGACAATACAATTTATTTGATAGATACACATCCTGACAGGATAAAGCATAAAATGTGCAAGAAATTCAGTATAATAAGCAATAAATTTAAATAAAAGGATCTCATTTGAGTACCAAATTGATGAAATCAACAGCTGTCGTAGGCAGTTTTACGTTGATGTCCCGCATTTTAGGATTTATGAGAGATATGGTAATTGCCTATGTTTTTGGGGCCAGTGCGAGTGTACGGGCAGATGCTTTTTTAATTGCCTTTAAAATTCCCAACTTTATGCGTCGTTTATTTGCTGAAGGCGCATTTTCACAAGCTTTTATTCCAATCTTAAGCGAATATAAAACCCAATATAGTCAAGATGAAGTACAACAGCTAGCCAATCATGTGGCTGGCAATTTAGGCAGTATTTTAATTTTAGTGACAATTACGGGCGTATTAGCTGCACCTCTGTTAGTGTTGATTTTTGCTCCTGGTTTTATGCATCACCAGGAAAAATATGATCTCACGGTCAGCATGTTGCAAATCACTTTTCCATATTTACTCTTTATTGCATTGACTGCTTTTGCTGGCAGCATTTTAAATACTTATGGCAAATTTGCAGTACCCGCTTTTACCCCCGTATTATTGAATATAGCTTTAATTATTGCAGCTTTATGGGGAGCCCCTTATTTTGACGAACCCGTGATGGCACTCGCTTGGGGTGTTTTAATCGCGGGCATTGTCCAGCTTGCTTTTCAACTCCCTTTTTTATACCGTTTAGGCATAGTCCCCCGTCCTAAAATCAATCGGCAAGATGCAGGTGTCAAACGAATTCACAAATTAATGTTACCTGCTTTATTTGGCGTTTCAGTCACACAAATTAACTTACTCATTGATACTTTAATGGCCTCCTTTTTGGCAACGGGAAGTGTCGCTTGGCTTTATTATTCAGACCGATTGATGGAATTTCCTGTAGGCGTATTTGGGTTGGCTTTAGCAACTGTAATTTTACCCAACTTATCAAAAACGGTTGCTCAAAAAGATTTTGATACCTATTCTCGTACTTTAGATTGGGGACTCCGTTGGGTATTTTTAATCGCAATGCCTGCCACAATAGCTTTAATGATTTTAGCCGTGCCTATTATGGCCACCTTATTTCATCATGGAGAATTTAGTGAACGTGATGTATTGATGAGTGCTAGTAGTTTAGTGGTTTATGCGATTGGTTTGACAGGCTTTGTGTTTATTAAAGTACTTGCTTCTGGCTTTTATTCACGCCAGGATATGCGCACACCCGTTAAAATTGCTGTGATCGCGATGGTCACTAATATGATTTTAAATTTGCTATTTATTGTACCTTTGCAACATGTTGGGTTAGCCTTAGCTACTTCACTTGCTGCCTTATTAAATGCCATATTACTTTATCGTGGTTTACGTCGACAAGGGGTATTTCAATTACAACCAGGTTGGCAAGCCTTTTTAACGCGCATTGCTATTGCCACTTTATTTATGGCAGCATTATTATGGTGGGGAGTTGGAAATTCCGAACATTGGTTACACATGAAAGTTTTTGAAAGAGCTGTACATTTAGCTATGTGGATTACAAGCGGGATAGCCGTTTATTTTAGTATTTTGTTTGGATTAGGTGTGAGGCTAAAAGATATCCTACTAAAATAATTAAAAACCTTATATTCAAAGTTCACTAACTCAACCTTTGCAGATTTTCAAAATCTATTTAGCAAAATTCTAAAGATTTTAGAGGAATTTGTAGCTTTTTACATGAATTAATTGTTTCTAGCTTTAGTTTTCTTTTTAGACAGGGGAAACAAAATATTGGCAAATTGTTCAAATTCTTGTGTTGCTTTGCTTTTAGGTTCCAACTCGCATACAGTTAAACCTTCACTAAAAGAACGACGAAAGGTTGTTCTCTGGCTTAAACGCTGTGTTAATACTTTGACGTCAGGTAAGGTCATCAATGCTTGCTCGGCTTCTTTAGTCTCTTTTACATAAGCATGAGTATCTGCTCGATTGACAAAAGTAAAGACTTCTGGTGGTTTATCTTTCACCTCGCTGGCAATGATGTATAAAAAACGCTGTGTTGACCAAATATCAGCTTGACTTGGAGGAACAGGAATAACAACACGATCTGCGGTAGAAATTGCCTTTTTCATAGACTTCATGTCAGCAACACCTACATCAATTAGGACTTCATCGTCTGGTTTTAGATTTTTTGGCAGGATATAACGTGTGAATACATTAAGAAGAGGTTCATAACTTTCTTCTTTACGCACTTGTGCTGCATCACTAAGGGTGCATTGGGGGTCTAAATCATATGTGAAAACAGTTTTACCAGCTCGCATTAGCCACAGTGCTAGATTAAATGTCACTGTACTTTTACCCGAGCCACCTTTCAAATTGGCTATTAATGTGATCACAGTGTATCCCCCCAATTATGAAAATTGAATAATGCCTTCCTTGGCAGTGGAGCTCACTTACAGTATAAAGCGCAATTATACTGAATTATTCGCCAGCAGATTCTGGTTTTTCTTTGCTAGGACGTTTTCTACGAGGAGGAGGAGCTTCATCCCATGGAGCACCATAGTAATCATCATAGTAACGATCGCTATAAGAACGACGTGGATAACTGCGACCCCAAGGAGCATAACCGCCCCCATAAGGGTAATCATAATGACGGCCTCTATAGCGATTTCTACCAGAGCCAGAGCCATTACCACGACCACGACCTCTGGCTGAGAAACTCATGTCCATGTCGCCATCACTCCAACCGTCGAATGGACCCCAATCCCAGTCATTATCGCCATAACGATCACCACCCCATCCATCATTATTGCTCCATGGACCTGACCAAGCTTGGACTGACATTGGTAAAGAAACAACACCGACCACAGCAGCAGCAGCAATTGCTTTGGCTAGTTTTCTCATATAGTATCTCCTTGAAAGAAGTAAAGTTTACAGCAACAGCTTTCTCATATTGAGAAAATTAAAAAACTTTTATACAAACTAAAACCTCTGCATAAAAGAAATAAAGTAATTCAGAATATTATAATTTAATTAATAACTAATATAGTTGTTATTACAACACAAATCAAGCATTTTTAACACAAAAAATATAAATACCTTGTTAACTTCTGTTTTATTCTCAAGTTTAGAGGTATAAAACAGCTAAAATATCAGTGATTTAAATAATTTTAGGCTAAAATAAAATGAAAAAATAATAGTTAACAACAAAAGAATAAATTACCAAACGAATATTTTTTAAGATAACTCAATTTTATGACAAAATGTTGAACCTTGATTGAGGTTCCTTTAATTATGAGTTTCAATCAGACACAAAGCTAATGCCTTTTCCCAACTGGGTAACTTGATACCAAAAGTGTGAGCTAATTTTTCATTTGACAATACAGAATAAGCAGGACGTTTAGCTAGCGTTGGATAATCGGTAGTACCAATAGGTAATATCTGAGGAGAGTGAGGCATTTTAGCGATGATAGCTTTAGCAAATTCATACCAACTGGTTTGCCCTGAACAAGTCAAATGGTAAATGCCAGACAATTCCTCAACATTAGCTTGATATAAAGGAGAGTGCAATTGCGTCAAGACTTGTGCCGTGGCTTCTGCAATCATTCGGCTCCAAGTGGGTGTTCCAATTTGGTCAGAAACAATTTTTAACATATCTCTTTCTTTGGCCAAACGTTGCATGGTTAAGAGGAAATTTTTGCCGCGATTACCATAAATCCAAGCTGTGCGAAAAATAAAATATTTACCCCCGACTGCTTGAATTGCTTGTTCACCTTCCAATTTACTATGACCATAGATACCAATTGGGCTAATAGGATCACTTTCCAAATAAGGTTCAGTATTTTCACCATTAAATACATAGTCAGTGGAATAGTGGACTAAAATTGCATCTGTTTTTTTAGCTTCTTCTGCTAAAATGCCTGGCACAGTACCATTGATACTATACACCAGAGAATTTTCTTCTTCTGCTTTGTCAACTGCCGTATAAGCCGCTGCATTTAAAATGACAGCAGGTTTTATATCTCGAATGATTTTACGAATGGCATCAAGGTTTGATAAATCTAAGTGGGTATGGGCTTGGTCACATTGACTACGACTTACCGCAAAAACTTTTCCTAACGGCTGTGTGCAACGCAATAATTCCCAACCAACCTGTCCTGTTGGGCCAATGAGTAGTATCTTTCGGGACATAAAAAGTATCCTAAACGTTTAAACCTGAGTAATAAGTGAGAGCGGGTAACTGTGACCATTGAGGTAGTCATCAATACATTTTAATACCATTGGGCTTCTAAGTCTCTTACTTTGTGCAACTTCATTCCTTGTCATCCAAATAGCTTGCAAGATGCCAGTATCTAAAGGTTGATTTGGTTCATGGCCATCTTGCTTACCAGAGAAACAAATACGTAGGTAAGTCGTTCGACTTTTAGTACCTGTATGGTAATAAATACCGATAATATTTTCAGGCTGAAAGTGGTAAGCCGTTTCTTCCAAAGTTTCTCGAATGGCTGCGTTTACTAGCGTTTCGCCTTCATCCCAATGGCCAGCAGGCTGATTAAAGACTGCAATGCCATCAGATTCTTCTTCTACTAAAAGAAAGCGTTGATTTTCTTCAATAATGGCAGCAACAGTAACGTGTGGTGTCCAATCCATAATTTATTTAACATTTGTAGAAGGCGAATATAGTAATGAGATTTTGCATAATGGCTAAATTGCATTTCAAGCTAATGGTGTACCCCAACTACCTGCAAAAAAATGTTCACCTAGTGCAGCACGTTTACGTTCAGCTTGTTCCATTTCTTTGAGATGTTCTTCTTCCAAACTATCAGCTTCTGCTTGGTAACCTACAGCAATTACAGCCATGCAAGTGACATCATCAGGTAAATTAAAGTCTTCTCGGGCGGTCTCAAAATTAACACCTGCCATCTGATGCGCAATTAATCCTAACTCCGTTGCTTGTAAACAAATATTTTCACTAGCCGCACCCGTATCATATTGCGCCCAAGTATTAAATTTTTGATTGTGAGTATATTCATTTTTAGTTGCGACTAAAATCAATAGTGCTGCATTTTTAGCCCAAATACGATTCGCTTCAACTAGACAAGAAAATGCACTTTTCCAAGCTTCAAGGTTTGTTGCACGATCACAAAAAACATAACGCCAAGGCTGCTCACCATAACAAGAAGGCGCCCAACGTGCTGCTTCAGCAAGGGATAAAATTTGAGTTTGCGTTAAAGTTTTTTCAGGTACTAGTGCACGAGCACTCCAACGTTTGGCGAGTAATTCATGAATAGAGGCTTCAGTGTGAGCGGATTTTGTTTGCATAAAGTTACCTACTCATTGGTCAAAGAGGGATTCACATCAATTTTTGTTGTTTTGGGCAGTTGCCAAAACCCACCATTAATACTAAGTTTAATCGCTTCAAGAAATAAAGCAACCTCAATTTCATTTCCCACTTGATTTGTGTAAGGTGTATTGCCCTGAATCCCAAAATCACTACGTTTTAATATTAATTGTGCTTGAAGGCCTACTCGGTAATGTTGCCATGGATCAAGTGCAAATCCTAATATTTTAAAAGGAAAACTAATTTCTTTGGTCATACCATGTAAAGTTAGTTGACCTGTCATTATACCGCTCATCTTATCCTCATTTGCAACGACCTGTGTACTTTCAAATATCATAAATTTGAATTGAGTTGCATCTAAAATTTTTTTACTAAGAATATGGGCATCTCTTTTTTGGTGATAACTATCTAAGCTAAATACATTGATTGTTGCACTGATTTGGCTTTTTTCCAATTGTTGGCGATTAATGTTAACTTTGCCTGTAATATTGGAAAATACGCCTGATACTTTACCAACCACATGGCGTACTTGCCACTTTGCAAAGCTGTGAGCATTGTCAATCTGAAAAGCTTCTACTTCTGCATATAATTGTAGAGGAAAAAATAAAATCATTGAAGTAATAAACCATTTTAGCATAGCAGTAACCTAATCAATATTTTTGTAAATGTTTGGGAACAGTTGAGAGTGGCTGGGTCTGATTAATGGCAATCGCACTAGGCTTAACCGCTTCAATCAACAAATTAATATGTACTTCGTTACCAATCATTGCATTGACATCTTCCAAACCTAAAGTAATGCCATAATCTCCACGTTTAAGCTTTGTATTCGCTTCAAAACCAACACGGTCATACCCTTTCTTATCTTGGGCAAACCCTAAAATATTAATAGGTAACTCAACCAAAGCTGTGATGCCGTGAATGGTTAATTCTCCTTCAACCGTTGCAGTATTTACCCCATTAGGCTTGACTTTTGTGCTAATAAAGTGGATGGTGTTATATTTCAATACATCTAAAAAATCACTGCTTAATAAATGAGCATCTCGTTCATGATGACCCGTACTTAAGCTATAAACACTGATTGTTGCTTCCACTCTGGAATTTGCTAGATTATCACGATCAATAGTGATTACCCCACGAATATCATGAAAAGCACCAGCCAATAATCCAGCAACATTTCGTACTTCCCAGTTAGCAATACTGTGGTCACTATCGATTTGATAGCTATGCCGTTCAGCCCATGTTAAATTTGGTAGTAAGAGAAAAAATATAATTACTCGTTTTATTATCATCATTTTTTGGTTAACTACTTATGTTTATCCACATTTTTACTAAATTCTCGCATAATATTTGATTCACCTTTAAGGAAAATATTGTAATTTCTTAATTTTCACTTAAATATTCTATAATATCTTACTCTCAAAACAAATTGGAGAACATCATGTGGTCATCTTGGCAGGAAATAACATTATGGGGCATCTCAGTGTTTGAAATAGTCATGGTCGTTATTATCTTACTGGGTGTTTTATTGATTAGTGGTTTTTTTGCTCACTTAGTTATTAAATTAATAGAAAAATTAGTTTTAACCACTCAAACTTCACTAGACAACGAAATTTTAGCAACCTTACGCACACCACTAAAGTTTATTTTTGTTGCCACCGCTATTTATTTTACGATTGAATACCTTAATCCCAGTTTGCAAGCCAGTGAATGGTTATCACAAATTACTAGGAGCTTTGTTATTTTTACGGTTTTTTGGATTATTTACCGGGTAATGACGCCATTAAGTTTATTTTTTGAAAAAATTGCTGGTTTGATGGGGGATGTTGATCAAGAACTCGTTCATGCGCTTCGTGATTTATTATTCCGAATAATCAAATTGTTGATTGTATTTACAGGATTAGCCACCCTGTTATACGAATGGGACATTAATATTACTGGATTATTTATCCATATGGGGATTGCTGGCTCAGTTGTTGCGTTTGCAGCCAAAGATACATTGGCTAATTTTTTTGGTTCTTTTGTCATTATTTTAGATCGTGCTTTTAAAAAAGGGGATTGGATTATGACCCCTGATATTGAGGGCATCGTTGAGGAAATTGGATCACGAGTTACAAAGGTGAGAACATTTTCCAAAGCATTAGTGACAGTCCCTAATGCAAATTTGGCTAATGCGCCGATTACCAATTGGAGCAAAATGTCAAATCGCCGTATCAAAATGAATTTAGGATTAAAATATGGCACTTCTCGTGTGCAAGTTGAACATATCATTCAGCGTATAAAAGACTATTTGCACCAACACCCTAACATTGAAACTGATCCCGAAAAAGTCGTGACTTTAGTTCATTTGACAGAATTTGGGCAAAGCTCAATCAACATTTTATTGTATTATTTTACAAAAACAACTAAATGGCGGGGATGGATGTTAATTAAAGAAGAAAATATGTTGGAATTTATGAAAATTGTAGAAGAAGAAGGTGCTGCCTTTGCGTTTAACAGCCACAGTATTTATATTGAAAAATTACCAACAGAAGAATTCAAGAAAATGCTTTAAATGATGGCGCGCCCGGAGAGATTCGAACTCCCGACCTTCTGGTTCGTAGCCAGACACTCTATCCAAACTGAGCTACGGGCGCATTTTTTAAAATTTGGCGGAGAGGGAGGGATTCGAACCCTCGACAGGCGTTTTAGACCTGTGCCTCCTTAGCAGGGAGGTGATTTCAGCCGCTCATCCACCTCTCCCCGACAAAAATTAGCTAGTAATTGTATAAATTTGATCGCTAAAATACTAATCAAATTTATTAATGTTAGCAATTTTTATATCAAATTGTGGTTAACCTCAAAAAAACCTTTCAAAAAATATTAAATTTAGCAAGCATAAAAAACCTTTAGCTTGTAAACTTGATACGTCACTCTTTATTTGGTATGGCTATAAAGGTATACTTGTGTTACTCTTTATGCAACATGAGTTATTTTTGTGACGTTTGAAGTAGAAAATACGTACCTCTTGATACCAACGACCCTTGCATTTTCAGCGAAATAGAAAGTTGGTCATAATAATGCTTAGTAGTGTTAAGTTAAGAAGTTGTCATCACTTTTGATAACACTGAATTTTTAAAGTTGGTACACGTTTTAATACTTTAATATTTTGTGAAAATTAATCAATAGTTAAAATTAATTTTTATTTATAAGTATTTAAACATAAAAATTAGTATAGAAACGTTAAAAATTGATACAAGTGTCGTTAGAAATGACGACATGATGATAATTCAAACACAATATTAAAAATATGTTTGTTTTCATAGTGATACAACGACATACACTACTTCCCTAAGTTAAGGAAATATTAATGTGGAGGAACTTTTAATGGTTACACCATATCACCAACTACGTCAAATAAAACATGTGACAGGTTGGTCTCAAGAACGCATTGCTCGCGAAACAAATTTAGGTTTAAGGACAATTGGCAGAGTTTATGGGGATCCTACCTACGATCCCACGGAAGTTACTAAACGATTGATTGCTCAATTACATAAGAAAATCATCGTTTCTCCTTTTCCTGAATATGTTGATTGGCTATTTGAACGCTATGATTATTGGAAAGAATCCTTAAGTAAGCGTGATTTTGGCAAAGAGCAAGATACCCTTGAGCACTTACTCCTGAACCATAAAGCTATTGACTCTATGGAGTTAATTGCCTGCAGATTGTGCTGGTTATTAGGTCATATTCATTACGATCGCGCTTTTTACCTAAAGAGAAATACTCTGCAATCCGCCATTGCAGCTCAGGAATGGTATCAAAAAGCCTTGGAAATCATTGACCATTTCAGTGATGAAAGCCTTATCGTACAAAGATATAAAATCCAGCAATGCGTTGTTTCCACGATGTTTAATAGCTGTGAATCAGGTCGTTGCGATAATGAAAAAATTCGTCAATGGTTTGCAGACATGAGCTATCTAAATATAGTCCGCTCGGTACTTGATGTCGAGCCTTGGAATTGGGTTGTTGCTAAAAATGGATTGGTTGCAGCCTCTATTTTACGTCTGCGAGATGAATGTTTATTTTTCTGGAAAGCAATGCAGAAAGTAGATAAACGCTTTAAAGACCTAGATTTCGCGCCTTCTCAGAAAGATGATTACTGGTCTTCCATCAGTGATGATCCAGACTTGAGTTGGTTTGTTAATTTAGTGAGAAGTTGATTTTTCCTTTATAAAGTAATTAGTTAGCGACACGACAAAATACTTTGGCACACTAAGTGCACTTAAGAAATTAACCGTAGAAAATACGTACAGAGTATTCGTCGTTGACGCTAAATAGTTACTAAAAAAGGAATAATCAATCATGAAAAAATTTGTCTTTGCTTTGAGCATCGTATTAGGTATTTTATTTTCCGCTGCCGCTTCCGCTGATATGGAACGTGTAAGTGAACCAGAAAAACAAGCAAAAGTACCAAACGACCGTTAGTCATTACGTTATTTTCAAAATATTTTGCATAAAAAAAAGGGGAAATAATTCTCCTTTTTTTATGAATAGTATTTAAGGCCACTCTTTTATTTCAAGGTGATTTTCAACACAGTAGTAATTGCAGAATAATTCAAGCAAACGTTCTAACGCCCGTTAGAATACCTAACTTTAAGTATCTAGCTAAACATTGTTTTGAGTAACCAATGTTACGCAAGATAATTCTAGTAAGATAATCACTCTGACTCAATTACCCCATTCTCCTCATTTACAACGAAACGTGGAAACTCTTTTGCTTTATTTAATGAAATAATCTGTTATGGATATTGTTCCCAAACAAAGTTTGGGAACAATAAATAAAAAATTTTCAGAATATATCAACTCTCACAGAGAGTAAATTGCCACATAACTTATGATTTATTGCTTGTCCTGCGTAAATCAGTTGTAAGATAAAAATATTCATTTTGGCACATCCAAGACTGATGCAAATACTTTAGTACAGATGTCTTTTACAAGAATTTCACCTGCAATCTTATGGCCCTTTTCATTCCAATGCCCAAACCCCATGACTGTATTTTTAAATCCATGAAAATATATACCCTCTTTTATCGCAATTTTTTGTAAACGTTCTGCCATAGTTATGACTGGAAATTTGTATTTTTTTCCGATTGAACGAATTCGGCGTTCAGGATAAAACAAATCTGTTACACCAAATTTTTCCATATATTTCTTTTGTATAGCAATATCAGGGTGAACCTGCTTTCCTGATGTCAGTGTTGTAAGCACAAAGATTGCATTATGTTCCATGACATTTTGATGGATCAAAGAAAATAACTTTTCAGTAATTAACCAGGCTTCTTTCCAAATGGTCGTTTTTGGAAGGGAATAAACGTCTGGCGTTAATCCTGCTTCAGCTATTTTTTCTTTATCTTCTTTTGTCTCATTTTTTTTCTGTTGTTTACTTTTCCAGGCAACTCTTGCCCTATTTATAATTTCTAGTGTTTTCAAGTGATGAATGCCTTCAAAGAGTAAGTACCTCCTCCAAAGAGTGTGCCACCCAAAGTTTTGGAAGGAATTGTCGAGTTCTAACTCACCATCCTTCAGTACATAAAATGGACGTAAAGTACTTCGCCACACATGATTTCTCTGCTTGCTCATTAATTCTCTTGAATTATTTTCTATATCATTACCTGTAAAAACAGCAAGTAAAACCAAATCAGGATTAAATTGCCAAACATGATGCTGTAAAGTTAAAAGTTCTTGTGCTGTTCCATATCCACTAATTCCAAAATTAAGAACTTCTATTTTTTTGCCTTCAAATGCAGCACAAGTATTAAATTTTTTTTCCATATAACGCCAAAAGGTATCTTCTATTGCAACTTGACGAGCTTCGGCAAAGGAGTCTCCTAATACTGCAATTCTAAAAACTTTTGATGGTTTTGCAATGGTGTGCTCGACATCTCGATAACCAAAGCTATTAATTTTCAGATAAGCTTCGCCTTCATTGCGATACCAGCCTTCTTTATTGGGTCTTAGGCTTGTACCTCGAAGCTTATCATAAGTATCAAAGACAGGATAAGAAATTCCAGCAAAACGTAAAATAATTTCACAAAAAATAAGGCCTACAATAATAGCCACTAATATGGTAAAGATATTTTTAATAAAATTTGTTATTCTCATCAGTATTTAGCAAAATTAAATTTAATAACATTGTATAATAAATAACTATAAAATAATTAGTTATTTGCCTTTTCAATTTTAATATAATTTTATATGTTGATATAATATTTTCTTTTTAAGGAAGTAAAAAACCATAAATATAAATGTGTATTTTGTTAAAATCTTCTTCATTACTTAATATAACGCGATACTCGACTTTTAAGCTAAAACAGTTTTTTCTAACGTTAAAGGTTCAATCCCATGTTGAATATTGGCAAACACAGCGATACTATGAG